>JBIPLT010000353.1:0-2699 GCA_044368255.1 Flavobacteriales bacterium | reverse complement strand
TTCTTCGAGGCTTTTTTAATATTTCAAATTTGATTAACTCAATTTACAAACGATAGGAAGGTTGTAACGAACTTTTACTTCTTTTCCACGTTGCTTTCCTGCTTTCCACCTTGGCATCATTTTCACCACACGTGCTGCTTCTTCATCTAATCCGGATCCTAAACCACGAAGAATTTTTACGTCTTCAATTGATCCATCTTTTCCAACAACGAAACTTACGTATACTTTTCCTTGAACGTTAGCTGCGCGAGCCATTTCAGGGTATTTAAAGTTTTTACCAATGAAAGTATATAATTCTTGTGTTCCACCTGGATATTCAGGTTGTTCTTCCACAACGTCAAAAATTTCGTCCACTACTACTTTTTCTTCCACCTTGATTTCAACGATTTCAACTTTTTCGTTGTCTTCATTATTTACAACAACCACATCTTCGTTAACCTTCTTTTCATCTTTGGTAACTTCCACATTGGTTAATAAAACCGGTGGTGGTGGTGGTGGTGGCGGAGGTGGCGGTGTGCTATTTGGAATTTCTAGTACTTCTTCCATTTCTAAAGCTTTGTCTGCTTTCTTTTTGTTTTGGCTATAAGTAACCTCCGCAGAAGTATACTCACCTAAAACTAAAACAAAAGCTAATGCAGCAACACCGCCCAACATAAATAACGCTGGTTTTTTCTTATCGATGTCGGCATTTGGATTTTTCTTCACTTCCATAATCCTATTGTTTTTTTGTGCAATTTACGAATTTAATTCTTTCAAAGTTTCATTTGCTTAGCTCTTTTCCATAGATTAACATAAAGCCAAAAATCCCTAAAACACATCCAACAGAATTAGCCATAATATCTGCTATTTCAAATGAACGATCTTGACTTATAATCAACTGCATGATTTCCAATGATAATCCGTAGAACATGCCTAACCAAAATGCAACGCTCTTGGCGTAATAACGCAGCCATACGTTAGAATATTGTCTCTTTAAACCAGTTGTTAATAAAAAAACTAGCAAACCATACATAAAAACATGCGCTAGCTTATCCATCGAGACCCATTCCCATAAACTCACTTCAGGTAAACTTTTATTGCTTACGAGTGAAAGGATGAGAATAAAAACAGCCCACAATATCGAGAGGATATTGTAACGTAAAATCATCTTAGCCTATTAGCGCTTTGTATTGATCAGCTGTTAACAATCCATCCAATTCAGAAGGGTTGCTCAAGGTAATTTTCACCATCCAACCAGCTCCATAAGGATCTTTGTTTACAGATTCTGGATTACCCTCCAAAGCACTATTTACCTCGGTAATTTCTCCGCTAACTGGCATAAATAAATCACTAACGGTTTTTACCGCTTCGATAGTTCCAAAAACTTCTTCCTTAGCAATGGTTTCGCCTTTGGTTTCAATTTCAACGTAAACGATATCACCTAATTCTCCTTGGGCGAAATCTGTTACTCCAACCACAGCAATATTGCCGGATTCAACCTTAATCCACTCGTGATCTTTGGTGTATTTTAAATCTGCAGGTATATTCATTTTAAAAAATTTTGACCAAAAGTATGATTTTTTAAATAGTTCATTAGAAAAAATTATAAACCACTGTTGGCAACAGAATGAAGACTGTAAGTAGGTATATTATAACGTGAATCGAATAGCAATTCCCGAATTAGTGTTGGCTGTTGGGAAGGAAGTGGAGATTTTAGGTTTTGTAATTACCTTATCGTAATAAAAACGAATCGTTAATTTTTGATTGATTTGGTAATCGGCTGACGTTTTGATGGAAATCATATTTTGACCAGAAGTAACCTGATTTTGATTTTCCACTACTTTTCGAGTGATGGTTGAATTGTTTCGAATAGAAATATCGGCCCTACAATTTAAATCACTTTCTAATGGTTTGTTTCCAATTTTAAACGGAAGTTTCACTTTGCTAAAGCGATAACCGCTTCCAATCACTAACTCTTTTCCTTTAATTTCTGTTAACTGATTATTAGTTAAACTCAACGACATGCTACGATCTTTTTTAATTTCCAACTTAGTAATTAAACCGTTTTCAACTCCCTTATTCTTGACTTTCCAAGTGATATCTACATTCAACAACGGACTAAATTGTTCAGAAATAGTGACGGTATTCATCTGTCGGCTATTGATAAAATTATCCGAGATATCTCTGTTGTCAATAAATCCATTAGCGTCTCGCGTTCCATTTAAATTGGTCGTATAATTGGCAATCGTTAATGAAGAACGATAGCCATGCCCAATAGTAAATGATTTAAACTTCTCCTTTATCCATTTAATTTTCGTTTTCGCCATTGGATCAAAAGTAATTCTCCAATTGGGCATAGGCATCATGGTAAATGGGTTGGTATGTTTTCTATCTATATTTTTTCCAGTGTAGGCTGCAATGAAAGATGAAATCATTACGTCTTGCTGTGTGCCGCCAAAACCATCTTTATAGCCGGATTCAGTTGAACTAAATCCATTTGAATTTGGATTTTGTCCAGCTAACAACTCAGAAGCAATAACTCTATTATCTCTGAAATTTTCAAATACTTTAGAAGCGCCCAAAGTATCATCTTTTGAAAAAGCCGATTTCCAAGTAATCACCGACATGCTCATCATTCCATTTAGCATTGGATTTTGCATCTGATACGTTGATGTTGAATCATGCCATCTAAAAAATGAACTTTGATTTTCGGAAGAATT
>JBIPLT010000400.1:0-2715 GCA_044368255.1 Flavobacteriales bacterium | reverse complement strand
GTGAACACCCATGGCATCAGTGTGCAGTCTTGGCGCACCCAGTGGCAAATCGAACACACGCTTCTTAGGACCTCGGCCCACAGTTTGGGGGTCAAACAGCAGCAAGTCTGCCGCATAGCCTTCGCGCAATAAACCGCGATTTTTTAAACCTAAAATTTCTGCAGGTTGAGCCGTGAGTTGATGCACAGCTTGGCTCAGGCTCATCGCGCCCATGTCACGCGACCAATAACCCAAAAGATGCAAACCGAAACCAGCGTCATTGAAAAAAGTCAGGTGCGCACCTGCATCACTGAGTGAAACCAAACTGTGCGGATGGTTCAGCATCTTGGTTACAGCTTCTGTATCGCTGTTCAGCAACATGGCCGTGAAGACCGTTTGCAAGTCTTCTTCAAGCGCCAGATTCAAAGCAAAGTCCAGGGGATCTAAGCCTGCTTGCGACGCCAATACCGCAATACTTTGCTGCTCATAAACTTGATTCTCTGGCTTGAAAGTTTCAACCACATGCACCTTTTCCCATTCGCTGTTGAACAAGCGGAAGGTGGCTGCTTGTGAAAGTTCTTCTTTGACTTTGGTCCTAAATTCAGAGCTTGCCAAACAAGTTTTGAGCTCAGCGTGTTGCAAACCTAAAGCAGGTTTCCAACTGCTCAAGCCCTCTACCGGGTAGGCCGATGCAAACGTGAAATCCATGCTCAAGGGGCAGCAGGAAACTTGTCCCGTGAGTTTGTGGCCGCGTTGGTTGGCATCTGTAATGGCTTTCAAATCATTGAACACACCATTCGGGTTGGTTGAGTTGTGCAGCAAGGCTGCCACCATGACAGGCCGATGGCTTGCCGCAGCAAGCGACTCTAGAAATGAAACAGGCATCTGCCCACCTTTGGTCACCATGTAAACGCCGCCACCTTGGCTGCTCATGGCCAAAGTGAGTTGCATCATTTCTTCATCGGATGCCAAACGCGATGGCATGGGAAAGCCGCCTTCACCGTTGTGGGCGGGACTGGTGCTAGTGGCAAATCCAATGGCGCCTGCCGCCATGGCTTCGCGAACCAATGCGGCCATCTCGGAAATTTCAGAGGCAGTGGCTTCTCGTTTGTTGGCTTCTTCTCCCATGACCCAGGTGCGCACAGAAGAGTGTCCGATGTAGGCCGCAACATTGATGGCGCATTGCTTTTTCTTGAGCATGGCCAAATATTCTGGAAAGGTTTCAAAGTCCCAATCGATGCCGTGTTGTAAGACTTGCAAAGACATGCCCTCAACCTGCGTAAGATTGCGCATGGTGAGTTCGCGGTCTTTGGGCCTGCAAGGTGCAATGGTAAAGCCGCAGTTGCCAATGACCGCAGTGGTCACGCCTAAAGCGGGCGAGGGGCGAACGCGAGCGTCCCAAGTAATTTGAGCATCGTAGTGTGTGTGCGAGTCAATGATGCCGGGCATGAGCGCAAGGCCAGATGCGTTAACGCAATGGTCTGCAGTGAAGGCCAAGTTTTGGCCAATCTGTACAATTTTTCCTTGACGAACTGCCAAGTCTTGCACTACTGGTTCGACGCCTGAACCGTCAAACACCAATGCATTTTGAATGAGCGTGTCAACCTTGTTCATTGCTCTATCTCCACCATGATTTCATTGCGCCGAAACATGGGCAAGGTCCAGGGTGGGTCGTAACGCGAAAGCTGAACGCTGCTCAATGGCTTGAAGTTTTTACTTTGCAGCCAAGCTAAGAGTTCATCCGACTTGGTTTGAACACGCGCCACGGAGTTAAAGCCCGTGAAGCTGTGAACTGCAAAAAGTTTGCCGGGAATTTCACGTAACTTCACCTCGGCATTGTTCGGCAAAGGAATGTTGGTCATGGTGTATTTGCCGGGCATGACAAAGTGCACACGCCACTTGTTTGCAGATGCCATATCGCCGCCTTGTTGCGCTGCACTTAAGGTCACTGGCGCAGTCATGGCAATTTTTTCAGAAACAGGTTCGAGCGTAACCGGAGCTGTCATGGCGATCTTTGCAGCGGCGCCAATTTGATTAGCGCGATTGTTGCCAAAAATATAGTCTGCAATTTTTCGAAAGCCTTTGGTGGAGGCCTCATCCATATCGCCATCTACCAGCGTTTCGGCAACCATCATGGGCGCATATTGCCGCACCTCAAAGGCCTCAGATTTAAGAACAATTTTGAAAGCAGGTTCTTCAATGGCCATGGCATTTTGTCCAATTAGAAGAAGAATGAAAGTGTAGAAAATTCGCATGTTCATAGGTTTAAGTGGGCTGAAAATAAATGGGGTCAGATCAACATTAATTTCTAATCAAAAGGGGCAGAGGCTAAGCGGGGCTGACGATTTGTGGTACTCCACCATGAGGAAGCCCCGCTTAGCCTCTGCCCCTTTTGATTGACCAAATTAATGTTGATCTGACCCCATTTATTTTGACCCAATTCAATGTTTTGCGAAATTGAGGGTAACTCCCCGTAGAAGTGGCTAAGTGGGTAACTTTAAAATCTATTGCAGTGCAGCATACTGTCGTTCAATGCTGATTGCCGTAGCAGATTGTTGTTCATTTAGAGAAGTGTGTAAATCATGGTCAGAAAATCCGCCGCCAAATCAACTGCTGCTGCCAGCGATACACATACTGACTCGGCCACTGAATCTTCGGCCAGCCAGCCTCAAAGGGTGATTAAAAAGTACCCTAATCGCAGGCTCTACGACACCGCCACATCTAGTTATGTCACTT
>JBIPLT010000012.1:0-25140 GCA_044368255.1 Flavobacteriales bacterium | reverse complement strand
CGAATTATCGATGTTTATCATGAAACTATTATATCTAACACTACTTCCTGTTGACCATTTCTTATAATCAATTTGAATATCCGATTTAATTAAATGTTTGAATCGATACTTTAGCATGTTGGTAGTGGTATCACTAAAAGAGGCAAGATACGTAGAGTCATTATTAAGTGTAATTGGATTCATATAAGTATATCCCGAAAAAATCGAAATATTAAATGGACCACATTTTCCAGTTCCAACAACACTAAAATCAAAACCAGAAATTCTTGCACGTTCTGAATTTTGCGCACGGAAACCTATGTATTGATAGATATTATTAAAAGTTAAAACCACTGATGGTGGATTATAAACTCCAAATGCAAATTCCATCATGTCTTGATATTCGGTTATGAAAAAGGCACCATCAATAAAACCTTTCCATTTTCCAATTTTTATTCCTTGCATAATGCCTAGTTCAGCACTAAAACCTCTTTCTGGAGTAAGATTTGCATTTGGAAATAAATTTAAAGCGCCTACTGCTGTGCTCACGTATTTTTCGGCAATGGATGGATAACGATAGCCTTGACCGAAGGAAGCACGAAGGTTGGTATATTCGAAAAGTTTATAATTTACACCAGCTCTAAATACGGGCTGAACAGGAAATGTGGTGGTATCTGCACCTCTAATAATTTTAAATGATGAAACCGTTTCTTCAGAATCCATTTTATAATATTCAAAACGTATACCACCAGAAATGGTTAAACGGCTTCCAAATTTTTTATCAGCTTGAGAGAAAACACCGATATTATTTCCATCATGATCTCCATACAACTCTGACGTAACTAAGTTATAAAATCCGGCAACGCCACTCGTTAAAGTAAAATCTTTTTTGAATTTTTTCTGAAATTGATATTCTCCATAACTCAAATAAGAATTTGAACTTTGATTGGTGTTATTGGTGTTTTTAACCCAGTAAAATCTCGTTCGCAAAGTATGTTTATTTCCTTTTTTTGTGAAATAATCTAAGTAAGGATCCACATTTACTCTCCAACCATAATTCACAGAAACGGTTGTTTCAGGATTAGCAGGATCAATTCCATAAGAAGGTAAATAAACACTATCCGCATTTTTCCAAATAAGAAAAACTCCAGCTTTACTTTTTTGTCCGTTTATATTGACGCCATATGAAAGTCCTTCTACTTTTTTAGAACGATAGCGAATGTTCATATTCATTCTTCCTCTATGTTCATCTTCTTCTGCGCGGTAACCTTGATCTGAAAATCCTGCACCACCAAGAACCAAATCTAGATTTCCAAATTGCTGTGAATGCATAAAATTTATACCAGAGTAATAGGGGTTTTCATCCCACCATTTGAGTTGTTCTCTTTTTGGATTATCATAAATTCCGTGAGTCACCGAAATTTTTGTTACGGGTTTTCCAGTTGGATAAGCTGTTCGAATATTAATTGTACCATTTAAAGCAGATGATCCAAATAAAACCGACGAAGCACCTTTGATCACTTCTATTTGTGATAGGTTTTCTATGGGTAAAGTATTCCATTTTACGTCACCCGCATCACCCGATAATAAGGGTAATTCATCTACCATCATTAATACACGACTTCCAGCTCCATAGGCAAAACCACTTCCTCCACGAATAGAAACCTGTCCATCTTGAATGGTTACACCGGGCACTTGATCTAAAATGGTTTCTGCATTGGTCACATTTTTATTTTCTAATAATCCTGGTTTGATCACGGCCATTGAAACCGTTAAATCTTCGAGCTTTTGTTCAAATTTTCCTGCACTAACCACCACGGTTTCTAATTCTTTCCCTTCACTAATTTGAATATCGATTATCAAAACTTGTCCAGCACTCAAGGTTACTTCTTTTTTTACGTCTTCATATCCCACATAACGATAAGTGATAGTATAGGTTCCTGCAGGTATAGATAACTCATATTTTCCATCAATATCAGTTATTGTTCCTTTGCCTTCAGAGTAGGTAATGTTCGCTCCAATCATGGTTTCTTGGGTAATTTTATCGACCACTTTTCCCTTAACTGTTGCGTTCTGGGCAAAAATTGTCGACATAAAACAAGAAAATATCAGGATATAAATGTATTTCATCGGTTCAGAGTTTATATTTGTCATTTGAACTTTAACTATAAAGTTTCACGAAATATACAAATTCTTAAATACAAATAACAATTGATTAAGGAAGAATTAATAAATATGATGGCTCTATCATTGGTAGAGAACGTGGGTCCCATTAACGCAAAGCGTTTAATTGCTTATTGCGGAAGCGCAGAAGCGGTGTTTAAACAAAAAAAATCGGCTCTAGAATTGGTTCCTGGTGTGGGAGAATTTATTGCTCGCTCAGTTTTGAAAAGTACACCGATGAGTAGAGTAGAACAGGAATTGAAATTTATTGAGAAAAATAATATTCATGTATTTTCTTATTTAGATAAAGATTATCCACAGCGATTAAAATTTGCTGAAGACGGACCAATCGTTTTATATGGCAAAGGTAAAATGGATTTAAACGTTCCTAGAGTGGTGAGTATTGTGGGAACAAGAAAACCGACAGATTATGGAAAAGAATTCACAGAAAAATTGGTAAAGGAATTGGTGCAATGTGAGGTGATGGTTTTAAGTGGACTTGCTTATGGAATTGATATCACTGCACACCGATCGGCATTACAAAATGATTTACAAACAGTGGCTGTAGTTGCACATGGAATGGATGATGTTTATCCGGGCACACATCGTTCTGTATTAGAGAAAATGATGCATAATGGAGGAATGCTTAGCGAATACATGAGTGATACGAATCCCGATAAAGAAAATTTTCCTTCAAGAAATAGAATTGTGGCAGGAATGAGTGATGCCATTATTGTAATTGAAACAGCATTGAAAGGAGGCTCTTTTATTACAGCCAATTTAGGTAATGATTACAATCGTGATGTTTTTGCTTTGCCAGGAAGAATTACCGATGAATATTCTGTTGGATGCAATCGGTTAATAAGAAGTAATCGTGCAGCATTAATGGAAAGCCCAAAAGATTTTATTGAAGCTATGGGATGGCAATCATCTAAAAAGAAAAAAAATGTTCAACCTGAATTATTCATGGATTTGGATGAAACAGAAATGAAACTAATCAATCTTATTAAATCAAAGGGTAATTCAGGAATAGATTTACTTTCTGTTGAGTCAGGAATTACGATGAGTCAGTTATCTGCTTTATTATTGAATTTGGAGTTTAAAGGCGCAGTGAAGTCGTTGCCGGGTAAAATCTATACGTTGGCGTAAGAATATCAACTATTATGCAACCTTTTTTCGTAAACTTGTCTATCTATTAAAACTGAGATTATGAAAAGAGCAGTTCTTGTTTTATTAATTTGTTTGCCTTTTATTTCTTCGGCTACAAATTATCCACCACTAAAAAAGATGTATGTCGAGGAAGTGCCAACCTATCATCCCCAAGGAACCATTCAAGTAGGAATGAGAACCACTTTAAGTATGTTTAATCATGATGGATCGGCTGGATATGGTGTAGGAGGGCAATTTCGTATTTGGTTAGCCAAAAAAGTAAACACCGAATGGTTTGCCGATTACATCACTACTGATTTAAGTGGTCTTGGAAAAAGAATGGATGCCCATATTGGTTGGAGTGTGATGTTTTATCCTTTTGAAGGAAAGTTGCAAAGTAAAATTAATCCTTACATTATTGCTGGACATTGTTTTGATTATACGAAAGTGACACCTTATAATACCGTAACAGAATTAAATTCAAATGATTTTAAAGAAAGATGGAGTTCAGCCACTCAAGCGGGTTTAGGCGTACATTGGAATATCACTCCTAAATTTAATCTATCCTTGAGCACACAATACATGATTCATTTAGGAACCAATATTCATACACATATTGATGAGCATAATGGTGTAAAAGAATTACATATTGAAGAACAAACTGGTTTTTCAATGGAGGGACATGTATTAACCACATTGAGTTTAAATGTAAGATTGGGGGATTTATGGTAAGAATTTTTGTATTAATAGCATCGATTTTTTGTTGCAATACACTAAGTGCTTATTCTGAATGGAACGAAAAAAAGTATGTCGCGTTTGGCGATGGAGAAACAGCAAGAAGGTCGCAATTAATGGGATTCACTCATCCAGGTTTATTTTTATTCCGCGGCTCTATCGCGGTTGGAGGATTGACAAAATTAAATGCGGGAACTGTTTTCTTTGAGGGGAATACCGAATATTTTATTGATAGAAGAGTTTCTTTAAGAGGAGATGTCTATTTTTTTGGTGGGCATACCGGAGATTATAAACCTTTCAAAATGCATCATTCTCTATTAACAGGAGCGATGTTTCATAAATTAACCAAAGGTGATTTTGATCCTTATGCGGGAATAGAAGTGGGAATTAATTACGCACAAGCAACGGATCCATATTTAGGCGGAACAGGAAGTCTACTTGTTCCAGTGGAATCCGTTTCTAAAGTTTTATCTCCCATTTTTTCGCCAGTCGTTGGATTTAATTATTACGGAGGAAAATTCTTTCATCTTTCGATGCATGCTCGATATATTATGGGAACGTTTATGGATAATTACAATGTGACTTCATTGGGAGAATGGAGAATTTCATTTGGATTAGGGTTTAATCTTTCCAAAAAACTTCTTCAAAAACAAGAGGTGGCAACTAAATATTAAATAATGAAAAAATTAATTTTATTTCTTTTTATTTCAGTGAGTATTTTTTCTTGTAAGAATGATTCTGAAGAGGAAGAACTTCTTCCTCCAACAACCGATACCGGAATTAATTCTTCTTCGCCTGTAAAAGGATATACGTTGATGTCGAAAATAAATGGTATTTGGAGTGGAGATGTAACTTCATCTACTGCACTTGGAAATTATCAAGATTGGGCAATGGATATTCGTCCAATGAGTGGCGCACAATCCGGAGGAAAATCTGAATTAGATTCTATCAATGATATTTTCATGTCATTTTTCATTGTGAAACATAATAACGAATATAAATTGGCTTTTCGTAATGGTGGAGGTTTTGGAGGTCAACAACGAATCTCTTATCAAATTTGTGACAGCGTTTATGAATCTGCCTCTGTTTCTTATTATCGTTTTTCAGATTTTGTAGCAGGCGAAAATCGTGTTTATGCGGCCTTTACTTTTGAGAATGATAGTATGAATTTAAAGGTTTATACAAGCGTTTACAACACGGTTTCACCAGTAACTATTCACATGCATTGGAAAGCAAAAAAATTGGATAGCTTGGAAACGCAAGACGCAGTTACTCATTTTTCCTTCCCAATAAAACAGATGGTGAAAGATTTTTCAACTACATTCTCTGCCATGACAGAATCTATTTTTTACAATGTTTCAGCAGATGCTTATCCTGAAACAACTCATCCTTACGTGGGCGAAACTGAAATAAATATTTCGTATGCTGGATCACTTACCATGAATCCAGGAAGTAAATCATTTGTAATTTTTACTACACAATCCTTGTTTAGTGGATTTACTTATGTTCCTGCTAATTTAAAATATCGCACTCGTTATGTTATTCTCGATGCAACAGATTTAGATTATACTTTTAAATTAATGCATCCCGATAATTATTATGCTTACGTAATTCATGATGCCAATGGTGATGGAATTATTGGTTCAGGTGATTATATTAATTCACCTCTTTCTCCAATAACATTTACTCTAAATCCCGATTCACAAGCCACGGTGAATCTCAATGTGAATTTTACTATTCCTTGATTTTATAATAGTTTTCTTTCGAAGCACTGTCTTTTCTTCTCCTCCCCTGTCCTAGGGGAGGTGGCCGCAGGCCAGAGGGGTTTTTCTTCTCCTCCCCTGTCCTAGGGGAGGTGGCCGCAGGCCGGAGGGGTTTATCTTTTCTTCTATCTATTCTTTCGAAGGTGGCGAGGCACGAGCCGGAAGGGTGGTTTTTTCCAACTCTTTTATCTTATCTAAAATAATACTCAACACAGTTTCTGTTCTTTTAATTACCAAATCATTTTCAAATCTCAGAATGATAATTTCCATCTGATTTAAATAATCATCACGATTAATATCTTTTTCAATTCCTTCTGGTGTGAAATGTGGTTCTCCATCTAATTCTATTGCCAATCTAAATTTCGGGCAATAGAAATCTACAATACAATTACCAATGGAAAATTGTCTTCTAAATTTTATTCCTTCCAATTGTTTTGATTTAAGAAATCTCCAAAGAATAGCTTCGGCAGGAGTAAGATTTTTTCTTAAATGCCTTCTGTATTTTTTTAGATAAGTATAGTTATTGTGTTGCTCGAGATATTTCATAATCAAAAATAGTGATCAACTTTTTTGGTTCTGACTAAGAATTTTAGTTTTTGAAATATTTTGAACCCCTCCGGCCTGCGGCCACCTCCCCAAGGACAGGGGAGGATGAAGAAAACCTCTCCGCCTCGAAGACTCGGCACCTCCCCTAGGACAGGGGAGGATGAAGAAAACCCCTCCGCCTCGAAGACTCGGCACCTCCCCTAGGACAGGGGAGGATGAAGAAAACCTCTCCGCCTCGAAGACTCGGCACCTCCCCTAGGACTGGGGAGGATGAAGAGTGACCACAAAACGAAAATTTCCCACAATAAAAAAGGACATTCCTTTTCAGAAATGTCCTTGTATTAGATTTTGTGTTTTTAAGCAATCTTGTATTTCAATTAGCTAATTAGCTAATTAGCTAATTAGCATATTCGCTAATCAATTATTCCGGTTTATAAAAATTTCTTGGGCGTTTTTCACCAGAGCTGCTTCCGCTTCCACCAGAGTTACCTCCGAATTTTTTTCCACCACCTGATGAATATTCTTTTTTACGTCCACGGTCACCACCACGATCATTGCGATCACGGTCACCACCACCACCATAACTTGGCTTCTTGTAGCCGCCTCCGCCACCACCGTAGCCTCCGCGGTCTCCACCACGATCACCACCACCACTATATCCTCCACCACTTCCACCGAAACTTCTTTTCTTGTAGCCACCGCGATCTCCACCTCTGTCGCCACCACCGTAACCACCACGATCTCCACCACCACCAAATTCTCTTGGTGTTTGTTTAGAGATTTCCATGTTTACCGGACGGCCATCGATATCGGCACCTTCCATAGAGGAAACTACATTATCGCTTACATTCGTAGATACTTCAATAAAAGAAAATTCTCTCTTAATATCTATTCTTCCGATGTCTTTTGAATTAATTCCTGCACGCTCACAGATTACACGAACTAATGTTCCTTTATTGATATGATCCATTTCTCCCATATTGATAAAGAAACGTGTAAATCCAATTCCACCTTCTGATTGTTGTGATGCACGAGTATCCGTTCTGCTACTTACAGATGCATTTAAATCTTCAGCATTCTTATAATAATCTAAAAAGCGATTAAATTCTGCGGAAACGAAATGCTTGATTACTTCTTCCTTCGTCATGCTTTCTAGCATCGCATTTACTTGTGGTAAATACTGTCCGATGGCGTTTTCATTGATTTCTACTTTCGCTACTTTTTCAATTAAAGACAATAATTGCTTTTCACAAATTTCACTTCCATTGGGAATTCTTAAGTGACGGAATTTTGTTTTAATCTGACGTTCGATATCCTTTATTCTTCCTAATTCTCGAGGACTAATAAAAGCAATACTCTCACCTGATTTTCCTGCACGAGCAGTTCTTCCAGAGCGATGGGTATAATTTTCTGAATCATCTGGTAAATTATAATTGATTACGTGTGTAATATTATTTACATCAATACCACGAGCAGCCACATCGGTTGCACATAACAATTGAAGCGTACGCTCTTTGAATTTCTTCATTACAGCGTCACGTTGTTGTTGTGATAAATCACCGTGAATAGGTTCGCAATTGTAACCGTCTTTCATTAAATGCTCAGCGATTTGTTGCGTTTCATTTCGAGTGCGACAGAAAATTATTCCGAAAATTTCGGGATTGAAATCGATTACACGCTTAAGAGCGAAATAACGATCTTTCTCTCTTACGGTATAGTAAACGTGATCGATATTGGTTGCAGAAGAGTTTTGTTTTCCAATAGTAACATCAACCGGTTCGTTCAAATATTTACGAGAAATACGAGCAACGTTTGCAGGCATAGTTGCAGAGAATAACCAAACATGTTTTTCTGCAGGAGTGAAACTCAAAATATGGTCAATGTCTTCCTGGAATCCCATGTTCAACATTTCATCTGCTTCATCAAGAACAACAAATTGAATATTGGTAATGTCAACTAATTTTCTTTCCATTAAATCCATCAAACGACCTGGTGTAGCCACAACGATTTGTGCTCCTCTGCGAACTTGACGCGCTTGATTTTCGATACTTGCTCCACCGTATACCGCAACGATATTGGAATTACCCAAATACTTGCTCATTGCAGTAAGATCAGAGGTAATCTGATTACAAAGTTCACGTGTAGGGCAAAGCACTAATGCCTGTGTACTTTTTGAATTAAAGTCAACCAAATTTAAAAGTGGTAGACCGAAGGCAGCAGTTTTACCTGTACCTGTTTGTGCAAGACCCACCATGTCGGTATTTCCACCGATGATCATAGGGATTGCTTTTTCCTGAATAGGAGTGGGAGATGTGAACCCAAGATCTGTAATAGCTCTTAGGATTTCGGGTTTTAAACCCAATTCTTCAAAATTCATAATTTTTTTTTTTACGTTATCGGATAACGTTTAACAGTATTGTTACAAGAGATTTCTGTTTGTTTTACTCCCTGTCAGTTTTGGCTGAATACCACTTTTGCTGACAAGGATGTTTCCGGTTGGAGAGCCAACAGACATGGCAGGGAAACTTATACACTGGTGAGAAAAAGCGGATTAACAATCTTTTAAATCATTTCCGGGGGCAAAGATAGGTCGAGATTGTTTATAAACCTAATTTTTTGTTAATAACCCTGAAATTATGAGTGGTAGCAAGGGTTTTAGAGGGGATGGGAATGTAAATCGTGACGACTTCGCGCGCTGGTCAACCTGAATTTATTTCAGGGTCTTGTGCGTTGGCAAGTAAGGATTAATATGAATTAAATTACAAAATACCAATGCGTTTTTTTTAGCCATGAATTACACGGATTACACGAATGAATATAATGTAATTTATTTTGATTAACGCGGATTAAAACCTTCGGTTTTTGAAAATGGTTAATTTTTCTTTTGATATAATTAGTTCATCCTTTATTCTTATCGTCTATAGTTATTACTTCATCCATTCTATTTCCTCCTCTCTCGAAAAAACTGGATTCTATTTACATTTTAGTTATTTTTACGGCTCTTAAAAAAATTACCAAATCAATTTCGAAGCAATCTTTCATTGAAACAAAGAAAAAATTAAGCCCATGAAAAACAATTTAATCTTTTTACTTTTCTTAATCCCAACCACACTTTTTTCTCAAGAATTTACTCCTGAACTTTTATGGAAAATGGGTAGAGTGAGTGGAGGAACACTTTCACCAGACGGAAAAAATATTTTATATGGTGTAACGACTTATAGCATGCAAGAAAATAAAAGTAACCGTGATATTTTTATTATTCCGGTTGGTGGCGGCACTCCGAAAAAATTAGTGGAGTCTCCTATTTCTGAAATCGGTGAAGTATGGAAAAAAGATAGCAAGACGGTTGCTTATTTATGTGCCAAAGAAAACGGTTACCAAATTTGGGAAGTGAATATCGAAACATTGGAAACAAAAAAAATTACCCATTTAGCAGAGGGAACTTCCAATTTTTTATTTTCTCCTGATGAAAAAGCTATTTTGTATACTCAAGATGTAAAATTAGATGAGTCGATAAAAGATAAAAATTCAGATTTGCCAAAAGCGACTGTTTTTGCTTCTGATAATTTAATGTATCGTCATTGGGATACTTGGCATGACCAAGCTTATTCGCATATTTTCTATTTACCCCTGGACGGAATTTCTAAAGAAGGAAAAGACATCATGAAAGATGAAAAGTTTGATGCTCCCATGAACCCATTTGGTGGAATTGAACAAATTGCTTTTTCTCCTGATGGAAATCAAATCATTTATACATCGAAAAAGAAAAACGGTAAAGCCGCTGCCACTTCTACCAATAGTGATTTGTATTCTTATGATTTGAAAACATTAGTAACAAAAAATCTTACCGAAGACAATAAAGGTTATGATCAGAATCCTGTTTTCTCTACAGATGGAAAATGGATGTTGCATTTAGCGATGGATCATGAAGGAAACGAAGCGGATAAAAATGATATTATTTTGACGGATTGGACAACAGGAAAAAAAGAAAATCTCACTGCTAAAATCGATATGACAGTTGGTAGTGCTTCTTTTAGTGCCGATGGAAAATTCATTTATTTCATTTCTCCCGATCAAGGATTGGAATCTGTTTTTGAATTTGATTTGAAAACAAAAAAACACCGCAAAATTACCAATGGAGATTACGATTATAATTCTCAAAGTGCTGGAAAAGGATTGATGATTTGTTCGCGCACTTCGATGAATGATGCAGCAGAATTATTCAAAGTAGATATCAAAACAGGAGTAGCAACTCAACTTACTTTTACGAATCAAGAATTATTAAAAGGCATTAAGCCTGCAATTATCGAAAAGCGATGGATTAAAACAACAGATGGACAAAAAATGTTGACTTGGGTAGTTTATCCTCCCGATTTTGATAAAACAAAAAAATATCCAACACTTTTATATTGCCAAGGTGGTCCGCAAAGTACGGTGAGTCAGTTTTTCTCATTCAGATGGAATTTACGATTGATGGCAAGCAAAGGATATATTGTGGTTGCGCCTAATAGAAGAGGATTACCTTCCTTCGGACAAAAATGGAACGATGATATCAGCAAAGATTGGGGCGGACAAGCGATGGAAGATTATTTATCTGCGATTGATAGTATATCGAAAGAACCATTCGTGAATAAAGATAAAATGGGAGCGGTTGGGGCTAGTTATGGTGGTTACTCCGTTTATTATTTAGCAGGTGTGCATAATAATCGTTTCAAAGCATTCATTTCTCATTGCGGATTATTTAATATGGAAAGTTGGTATAATACAACCGAAGAATTATTTTTCGCGAACAATGAATTTGGTGGTCCGTTTTGGAATCAGGAGAATAAAGATTTGTATGAAAAATTTTCTCCACATAATTTCATTAAGAATTGGAATACGCCAATTTTAGTCATTCACGGAGAAAAGGATTTTCGCGTTCCGCTCAACCAAGGTTTAGAAGCATTTCAAGCAGCGCAATTGATGAATGTACCTTCGAGATTGGTGACTTTTCCGGATGAGAATCATTGGGTATTGAAACCTCAAAATGGAATGGTTTGGCAGAGAGAATTTTTTGAGTGGCTGGACAAATATTTGAAGTAGAAATGTAAAATGCATAATTTAAAATGCAAACTGAAGAGGAATTAAACATGAAGGAATGAAAGTTCATGAAGGCGGCTATATCTTTCTTAATGTTTCTTCATCCCTTCATGTTTCAAAAAATCTTACTTTTAGCTCATGAAAACTAAGGAAGAACTTCTCGCCATTGCGCATCACATGAACAAAAACACCATGATGGAAGTCTTGGGTGTGGAATATATCGATGTTCAAGAAGGATATGTAGAAGCAAGAATGCCTGTAGATAAGCGTACGCATCAGCCAGTGGGATTATTACACGGTGGAGCTTCTGCAGCATTGGTAGAAACATTAGGAAGTATGGGTTCTGCATTATTAGTAGATCCAAATGAATACAATGTAACAGGAATAGAAGTAAACACGAATCATGTGAAAGGTGTTCGTGAAGGTTGGGTGACGGGGAAAGCAAGAATTATTCATAGGGGAAAAACAACTCATCTTTGGAATGTAGATATTTTTAATGAGCATACTGAATTGGTAGCCACAGGACGATTAACAGTTTTGATAATCGCCAAGAAAAAATGATCAAACTTACAGTAGAAAATATCAATCAAATTGTAGCTTCGAAAAAAGCATTTGCCATCATCCGTTTACCTAATGAAAATTCATTTCATGTAAAAGCGGGAGAATGGATTCGTTGTCATTTTGATGAGATTAATGAAAATTGTTTTTTTGTTCAACCCTTTTCTCCCACCGAAAAAGGATTTGCTTTAGGATTACGACCCAATAAATTTCCAGAAAAATCAATTACAACCATTTCTACGCCGGTTGTTATCAATCAAGAAATATATGATGAAATATTTGCAAAATTTCTTAATGAAATTACGAATGGATCAATAAAGAAAATGATTCTCTCTAAAGTAAAAAAAGGAAGTGAAGAAAAAATAGATATAGGAGAAAGTTTTTTTTTATTATGTGAAAATTATCCAAGTGCAACTGTAAATTTATTTTTCATTCCTGAGGTAGGATTATGGATGGGCGCTTCTCCTGAGTTATTGTTGCGTGCTGATTTATCAAAAATAGAATCGATGTCGTTGGCAGGAACAGCTCCCGAAGGATTGGGTGGATTTACTTCGAAGGAAAGAGAAGAGCAAAAAATGGTGACCGATTATATCACAAATGTTTTTGCGAAAATTCATTCCAAACCCGTTCTGGAAAAACAAGAAACAGTTATGGCTGGAAATGTGAAACATCTTTGCAATCATTTTGAATTGAGAATTAAATATGATCAAAAAATTATCAATAAATTGGTGAATGAAATGCATCCAACTCCAGCTGTTGGAGGTTTTCCTAAAAAGGAAGCAATTGAATTCATTCAAGCAAGTGAAAAACATAATCGGGAGCTTTATGCGGGTTATTTTGGTTTTGTTGAACCTGGAACCAAAACCGAATTATATGTAAATATTCGTTGTATGAAAATTGTGGATGAAATTCCATACATCTTCACTGGAGGCGGAATCACCAAAGAATCCAATGGATTAGCAGAATGGAATGAAACAGAAATGAAAGCTTTAGGACTTATCAATTCACTTTGTGTTGGTGAAAACTAAGTTTTGAATCTGTAATGTTAACAATCTTCTGAAATATTTTTGTAGGAATGGAAAAATGGTTTCGTCTCGTTGCAAAAATCACTCTGGTTGGAGTTTTTCTGGTAATACTTGCCGGAAGCATTGTTCGAATGAGCGGATCAGGAATGGGATGCCCAGATTGGCCAAAATGTTTTGATTGTTGGATTCCGCCTACCAATGTTTCCCAACTTCCAGCTAATTATCAAGAAAAATTTTTAGAACAACGAGAAGAGAAATTAGAAAATTTCGCTCGTCTACTTTCTAATATAGGATTCAAAGAGGAAGCCAAAGCGTTGCTGGCTGATGAATCATTAAGAGAACCTGAAGAATTTAATGCAGGAAAAACTTGGATAGAATACATTAATCGATTAATTGGTTTTATAACCGGAAATTTAATGTTATTGATGTTCGTGATGTCTTTTTGGTTTTGGAGAAAACGCAGATCTGTTTTTCTTTTTTCATTACTCAATTTATTTTTGATTCTTTTTACAGCCTGGTTTGGTGCGATTGTGGTGGCCACAAATTTGCTTCCTTGGATTATTTCTGTTCACATGGTTTTAGCATTTTTAATTGTTTGTATTCAGATTTATATTTTACATCGCTCAGATACTTCCAAATTCCGATTCAAAGTAAATTCTGGTATGAAGGGAATGTTGATTTTAGCTTTTATACTATTGTTTGTGCAAATTATTTTAGGAACTCAGGTACGTCAACAAATAGATGTGGCTGCACATGAATTAGGAGAAGAAGGAAGAAGTTCTTGGGCAGATAACTTAGATATGCGATTTATTATTCATCGATCCTTTTCTTTAATTTTATTTTTGTTGGTGAGTTTCATGTCCTGGAAAAATATCAAAAACCGCTATGGCATGAATTTGTTGAATATGGTATTAGTTATTTTTTTCATTGAAATTCTTACGGGTGTATTACTTTATTATACTGGAATGCCAAAAGGATTGCAACCCCTACATTTATTATTATCTGGAATTTCATTATCCATGTTAATTCATTTGATTTTTAAAACAAATCGTTATTGATTTTTTGTGAAAGCACTTATTTTTAAAACCCGAGTTTTTTTTATTTTTTCATTTTTCATTTTTCATTTTTCATTTTCTTTTTCTCAAATCGTGAATATCGAAAATCAACGACTCAAAGGAAATGAAGACGGATGGAGTGGAAATTTTGATTTAAGTTTTTCGATAATTCAAAATAATAAAAGTATTTATCAGTTTGGCAATAGAAATAAATTGAATTATAAAAAAGACCGACATAATTACATGCTTCTAACAGATGTTTTAGTGGTGAAATCTGCCAATGAAAGTTTTGCTAATAGTGGTTTCGAGCATTTACGATATACTTATGATGTAAAGAAATTCCCTTATCTATATTTAGAAGCATTTCAACAAGCACAATACAATCGTGTTCAATTACTCGCCATGCGTTTTTTAACTGGGGGAGGCGCTCGATTTAAGGTTTTAGATCAAGATTCATCAGCAATGAGCATAGGCACATTTATGATGCATGAATACGAAGAACAATTGGATAACACTCAAATTTCATTAATGCGTTATAGTTTGTTTTTGACTTTCGATTTTCAAATAAATAAAAATTTTGGTTTAAATTGCATCACCTATTACCAGCCTGCTGTTTTTAATGCGTTTGATTTTAGAGTGAATACTGAAGCCTCTATTCGAATGAAAATTACGCAAAAGTTGCATTTCAAGATTTCGTATAATTTAATTTACGATAGTGAGCCACCTCCTACAGTTCCCAATATAAATTATATTTTGACCAACTCGTTTAGTTACCACTTATAAGGAAGAGCGAAGTGACCAGGGTTATGGCACAAGTGATGGGGAGTTTGTAATTTTAATGTTTTCTTCTTCCACGCACGAATACCAAGACAAAAAGTAAGATTAGAAAAATTGGAAAAGCAAGCATAATGGTATAGAATTTCCAACTGGAAATGATTCGTCCGTTTTCTACAGGAATGTTTTCATTTTTATTACCTTTTTCTTTTTTGTTATCTATTATTTCTGGATTCTCTTGGCTAAATGGTTCAAATGAAATGACTCTTCCATCGGTATAATGAACCGAATCATCAATGATTTGATATTGGGTTTTATTATCAGGGGCTTGTTCTGCAAAAACAGTTATTGAAAAAAGTAGAGTATAAGTAAGAATAGAAAATATTTTAATCATTTTAATTATTGGTTTATATCTTTTTTTCATTTGTTTTTTTGATGGGTTGTACAAAAGACCACCCGCCTGAAACTCCGCAGGAACCCTATTCAGAAAATAGAATTCTTCATCCTTTAAATGATTCTTTAGTGGCAAATTATTTATTCATGCTGTCCGATTCCTGATTTGGATTATTATTATATCAGTAAAGAATTTGGAATTATTAAAAAGGAAATTGCAAATGCAGATAGCACTTATAAAGTTTATGAATTGATTAATTCTAATATCGTGCGGTGATTATTTTTTCTTTTTAAGTAGCTTTTTAGCTTTCACAGCCACTACTTTTCCATTTTCTGAAAAATAAAGTTCACCATCTTCGGCAGCCGTTTTTTTGACGAGATCGTCATAAGATTGTTGTATTCCTTTACGGATCTTTTCTGCAAGAGGAGATATTTTTACCTTTTTCATTTATGTAATGTTTTAAATTTATTTTCATTGATTATACGGAAATTTCCATCGAAAAGTTCAGCAATTAAGTCCAAGTTTCCACTGGAATTATCATAAATCATACAATCTGTTACAACAGAAGAATATAAACCAAAAAGATTGTCTAAACCTGAAACATATCGTCTTCTAATAACATTCACTGGAATATTATGTCCACCTTTTTGAACTCGTGTTTTTACCCTTTTTATGGCGAGGTCAATAGAATTTAACCATAAAAAAACGAGATGAACTTTGTATCCGTTTTTTTTCGCCTCATTTATTAATCCAACATAACTTCTAGTTGCAAGTGTAGTTTCAAAAGCGAAATTTTTCTTTTTTTGGATTAAATCTTTTATTCGGGTTAACATTATTCTTCCTGCCTCTAATGCAACTCCTTCTTGGTTGAAAGGTGACAATCCTTTTGCAATCTCATCCGCATTCACGAATTCAGTTATGCCTAAAGTTTTTGGTAACAAAGTATAAGAAGCTGTTGTTTTTCCTGCTCCATTACAACCGGCTATGATGTATAAATCTGGCATAATTACATATTCCTCCTATACTGTCCGCCTACTTCGAAAAGTGATTTCGTTATTTGTCCCAATGAACAATACTTGGTTACTTCCATTAATTCTTCAAAAAGGTTTTTATTGTGGATAGCCGCTTCTTGCAATTTCGCTAGTCGAGAATCTGTTTCCTTTTCATATTTCTTATGAAGATTTACAGTAGTTTCAATCTGTTGTTGTTTTTCTTCTTCGGTGGCACGTATTACTTCTTTCGGTAAAATTGTTGGTGAACCTTTTGAACTCAAGAAAGTATTTACACCAATGATGGGAAATTCTCCGGTGTGTTTCAGCGTTTCATAATACAAACTTTCTTCTTGTATTTTGCTTCGCTGATACATCGTTTCCATCGCCCCTAAAACGCCACCACGTTCAGTTATTTTATCAAACTCAAGTAAAACGGCTGCTTCCACTAAATCGGTCAATTCGTCAATGATAAATGAGCCCTGTAATGGATTTTCATTTTTTGTCAATCCTAATTCACGATTAATAATTAATTGAATCGCCATTGCTCTACGAACAGATTCTTCAGTAGGAGTGGTAATCGCTTCATCATAGGCATTTGTATGCAAAGAATTGCAATTATCATAAATCGCATATAATGCTTGAAGCGTTGTACGAATATCATTGAAATCAATTTCTTGTGCATGCAATGATCTTCCGCTCGTTTGAATATGATATTTCAACATTTGTGAACGAGAATCGGCACCGTATTTTTCTTTCATCGCTTTCGCCCAAATTCTTCTGGCCACTCTTCCAATCACTGCATATTCTGGGTCGATTCCATTCGAGAAAAAGAATGAAAGATTCGGGCCAAATTCATTGATGTCCATTCCGCGACTCAAATAATATTCCACATAAGTGAAACCATTTGCCAATGTAAATGCTAATTGCGAAATCGGATTCGCTCCCGCTTCTGCAATGTGATAACCAGAAATCGAAACAGAATAAAAATTTCTCACTTTATTTTTAATAAAATATTCTTGTACATCACCCATTAAACGAAGTGCAAATTCTGTTGAGAAGATACAGGTATTTTGTGCTTGATCTTCTTTCAAAATATCTGCTTGAACGGTTCCGCGTACTTGGGTTAAAGTTTCTATTTTTATTTTGGTGTAGACGTCTGCAGGTAAAACCATATCACCGGTTACACCCAACAACATTAATCCTAAACCATCATTTCCTGTTGGTAATTCTCCTTCTTCTTTCGAAAGTTTATAGCCTACATATTTAGGGCGAGGAACACCTTTGTCTTTGTAAATCGCATCAATTTTTTTCTCTATTTCTTTTTCAAGTTTGTTTGCCTTGATGTATTTTTCACACTGCTGATCGATGGCTGCATTCATGAAAAATCCTAATAACATTGGAGCCGGACCATTAATGGTCATAGATACCGAAGTTTTTGGATTGGCTAAATCAAATCCAGAATATAATTTTTTTGCATCATCCAAACAGCAAATACTTACTCCGGCATTTCCAATTTTTCCATAAATATCCGGACGTAAATCAGGATCATTTCCATACAGCGTTACACTATCAAATGCAGTAGATAATCTTTTTGCATCCATGCCTAAACTCACATAGTGAAAACGTTTATTGGTTCGTTCAGGTGCGCCTTCACCAGCAAACATTCTTGTTGGATCTTCTCCTTCACGTTTGAAAGGATAAATTCCAGCGGTATATGGAAATTCTCCTGGAACATTTTCTTGCAATACCCATTTCAATAAATCACCCCAAGAAGAATATTTAGGCGTAACCACTTTCGGAATTTGTGAATGAGAAAGCGACTCTGAATGTGTTTTAATTTTTAATTCTTTGTCACGAACTTTGAAAATATAAAATTCATCCTTATACATTTTCGCTTTTGCTGGCCATTGCTGGATAATTTCCCAGTTATGCGGATCTAAATCTAATCTAACTCTGTCGAATTCTGCTTTTAATACTTTCACCACCTCTTCACTCTTCTTGCCAAATGATTCAATGGTTTTAGTAATCGCATATAATTTTTCGGCAATTTCTGCTTGTTTAATTACCCAAGCATCATATTTCCGATTGTTTTCAGAAATTTCAGAAAGGTAGCGTGTTCTTGCTGGAGGAATCACAAAAATCTTTTCCGACATTTCTTTTGAAATAGTAAAAGAAGAATTTAAATCTGCTCCTGTTTTTTCTTTGATTTTATCAATGATAACCTTGTACAATGAATTTGTTCCTGGATCATTGAATTGAGATGCGATAGTTCCGTAAACAGGTAATTTTTCATCGGCTGTTTCCCAAAGATTATGATTTCGCTTGTATTGTTTTTTTACATCACGTAATGCATCTTGTGCACCACGTTTATCAAATTTATTAATGGCCACTACATCGGCAAAATCCAACATATCAATTTTTTCTAATTGAGTAGCCGCACCAAATTCTGGAGTCATGATGTATAATGAAACATCTGAATGATCGAGAATTTCGGTATCCGATTGTCCAATACCAGAAGTTTCTAAAATGATTAAATCAAAACCAGCAGCTTTCAAAATATTTACGGCATCACCCACGTATTTACTCAATGCCAAATTACTTTGACGTGTTGCCAATGAACGCATATAAACACGATCATTTCGAATAGAGTTCATACGAATTCTATCTCCCAATAATGCACCACCAGTTTTTCTTTTCGATGGATCAACAGAAATTAATCCGATATTTTTTTCTGGGAAATCCAAAATGAATCTTCTTACCAACTCATCTACCATACTCGATTTTCCCGAGCCACCTGTTCCCGTAATTCCCAATACAGGAACTTTTGAGTGGGCTGCTTTCTCTTTTATTTTTTCTAAATAAGGTTTTGCAGTTTCTGGAAAATTTTCGGCAGCAGAAATTAATCTCGCTATAGATTTTTTTTCTTTTGTATGAAGGTGTTTAATTTCATCAGTAAGTTTATCGCCTACGGGAAAATCGGATTGTTGCATCAAATCATTAATCATTCCCTGAAGTCCCATGGAGCGACCATCATCCGGATGATAAATTTTGGTGATTCCGTAATTTTGTAATTCTTCAATTTCAGAAGGAAGAATAGTTCCTCCACCACCACCAAAAATTTTGATATGTCCTGCTCCTTTTTCTTTGAGCAAATCATGCATGTATTTAAAATATTCGGTGTGTCCACCTTGATAGCTTGTCATAGCAATCGCTTGTGCATCTTCTTCGATAGCACAATTCACCACTTCTTCCACACTACGATCGTGTCCGAGATGAATTACTTCGGCACCGGTGCTTTGAATGATTCTTCGCATGATATTAATAGCAGCATCGTGTCCATCAAAAAGGGAGGCTGCTGTTACTATACGTATTTTATTTTTCGGCTGATAGGGTTGTACTGGTTGCATAATGAAATCAATTGTGGCTCAAATTTACAATAATATGCCTAACAAAATAACCCTGATAATCTGAATTTTTAGGCGAGTTTTGATAAAAATCACTCTCGAATGAAACCAATAGGCTTTTGGGTTACAGACTTTCACTAAGTTCGAAGAAGTAAAGATGATTAAGTAAATCGTTTGTAGTTGAGATGACCAAGTTGATTGAGCTTGTCGAAACCACCGTTACCCTGCTTTCTTCTTCGCAGCCTTCCACAATTCCTTATACAAATAAGTAATATCACTGTTTGGATATCTCGCAACATAAGGTGCTTGATATAATCCCATTTTTTCTATTTCAGATTTAAAAGGAATTACCACATTAATGGTTTCTTTATGGGCCATCACAAATTGTTCAATCGTTTCATTATGCAATGATTTTCTCATTTCATACATAGAGAAAAAAGGAAATATTTTTTTCTTGTCTATTTTAGTTTCTTTACAAAAGTTAATTAGTTGGTCGTAGGTAATCACCGAAAGCGTGGTTGGAATGATAGGTGCTAAAACGATATCGCTATTTCGTAAAATATTTTCAGAGTACAAACTTAAATTAGGCGGACAATCGAGAATTACATAGTCATAATTCTTTTTTATAGGTTTAAAAAAATTACTAAGCCAATTAGAAGATCCTTTTTTCAAACTTTCTAGATAAGAATCCATTTTTCGATAATCTCCTGATGCAGGTAAAATATCCAAATTCGCATATCCAGAATCATGAACGGCTTTGGATAAATCTACGGCTCCAGAAATTAATTTTTTTACTTTATCTACTCTTTCTAATTGAAAATAAAAAGTACTAGCTCCTTGTGGATCTAAATCAACCAATAAAACTTTGTTTCCTTCTTTGGCAGCAGTGAAAGCTAAATTCACAGCAGTAGCCGTTTTACCAACTCCACCTTTAATGTTGAAAAGCGCAATTATTTTCATAAAAATTAATTCTTCGGGTATAAATTTAGAATAATATCTGAAAAGTTCAAGAAAACCTAGCGCACTAAGTTAACATGACCTATAATTTTCTTGCGAATAACGGCCATATCATCATAAAAAATTCGGTAAACATAAGTATCCTGCGGACATTTTTTTCCTTCATTCGTGCCATCCCATCCTTTAGAAGGATCTTCTGTTTCGAAAAATAAATTTCCCCAGCGATCAAAAATTTGTAAATGATAATAGGCTACATCATAAGCATGAACAAAGAAAACTTCGTTCAAACCATCTCCATTCGGTGTAAATGTATTGGGCGCGAAAATCGTTGTTTCGGGATTCACATAAACCAACGTTTCTGCTGTATCTGTGCAACCAAATTCATTGACGGCAATTTGTGTAGCCGTATGCCATCCCGAATAAATATAAGCATGCGGAATTCCTGTTGAATCTGTCACTGAAGTTCCATCATCAAAGAAAATAGTTTGTGAAGTATTTCCGGTTGCTCCATCATAATAAATGAAAAATGGTGTGTAGGCAGATTGTTCAGTAATATCCGATGTAATATTGGCTACAGGAGAAGGATTGACCGTAATCAAATTATCAAAAATTAGGGTTGTATCGAAGGTGCAAATGGAATCCACTCGCACGGTCAATGAAACTACATATTGTCCCACTTCATCATATAGATGTGTTGGGCTTTGTTCGAATGAAACATTTCCATCACCAAAATCCCAAATGTAATAAGTGGGTTCCCAACTAATAGTACTGTCTGTGAAAAAAGCAGTATAAGGATTACATCCTTCCATGGGAGGAAGAAAATAGATAATTTGCGGAAGTGGATAAACATGAATGGAATCAGAGTAGCTTGCACTACATCCAAATTCTTGAACATTCACTGTTGCTAAAAAATGGCCTTCCATGCTATAGTTAACATCATTTACCATTTCTGTATTGGCAACATTTGGAGTGGCTGCTGCAGAAAAATTCCAATTAATAATTGCACTATTGGTAAAATTACCATCCACATCAAAATCGAAAGAATTATTGGTGATACATTGTGCATTTTGTGGGGGGAAAAACGGATCCAAAGGAGCATGAACGGTATAAATGGAAAATACGGTATCAGCACAGCTATAACCTGGATTAGCAATTAAAGTAATGGTATAAGTTCCCGTATCAGCATAAACATAAGTGGGCTCAATTATATTGGAAGTATCATTGGTAATTGTTGTTACTCCAAAATCCCAATGGTAGTAAATGGCATTCATACTATTATTTTCAAAACTTATTGAATTTCCTTCACAAAATTCTACTTGATCGGCGATGGCAGAAACCACTAACGAAGGGCAATTCGTTACTGTAGTTTGAAAATCGCGATAGGATTGAGAGATTAAAACATTATTACGAAATTCTTTTACTGTTACTCCATACACATGCAATCCATTGGTGGTTGGTGAACCCGTCATTAAACCCGTAGTTGAATTTATATTAAATGCAGGTGCTCCTTGAATTTGTGTATTTACATTGTAACCCGCTTGCCAAATAATAGTAGTGTAGGGCGGAGGCAACGGAGGATTAGGAAGCGGGGCAATGGGATCTGCTCCGTGAAAAGGAGTATAAAATTCATAAACTAAAACATCACCATCAGCATCGGTGGCCGAATGATCAAAAACAAAATTGGATCCATTACAAATGACTAATGGCGGAAGATTACTAAAGCGCGGACTATTATTATTGGCCGCTAAACTTGTTGCAGGCATGTGAATATAATAAGTAGCTCCGTAATCGAATGAATTAACAATATTGATAATGGAAGGATTTCTACAGCAACGTTGATAGACGATATCATATCCAACAACAGAGGGAGGAAGATTTACATCTTGCACATAAGTGGCTTGTTCCACACAAATATTAGCCGGAACTTGCAGGCAGGGATCATTGATTAAAGGCGGAACATTAATCATTGATTGTATAGGCACACTAAGATTCTGAATTAAAATTCCATTTTGATAAATCCCTATGGGCGCTGGATCGTCAAATTGAGTGTTATTGGTATTGTTAGAACTGCAATCACGGTAAACTTTTAAAGTGATACGATAGATATCATTACCGAGGTAATCATAATAGATTTCTCCGCCCACAATATGTGTTGCCTTTGAAGAAAACAAAGTAGAGAGAAAAATAACTAAAACGATGACCGCCTTTTGCATAATGTAAAACTAAGACTAATATACAGCAAGAAAGTTGCCTTGGATTAAGAAATTTTTGTGTGAGGTGGTTTTTATTGGAGGAAAGGAAATCAATTTGCTAATTATGGTATCAATGCGTTCTATCATACACCACAATACTATCTAATAATCTAGAATAAGTCATTACTTCGGATCCGCCATTGGCTAGAAGTGAGAATTCAAAACAGATTGCCGTAGTATCATTATCAATTTCGTTCCAAACTTTTAAATCACCATTAAAATCATCGCTATTGGGATCGTTGATGGTATAGGGCGGAGTAGAGAAATTCTTCACTGAAAAAAACATACTCATTTTTTGGATGATGTATTCTACTTGTTCTTCTTCGGTATCGGTTTCATCATCGGCACCGGTGAGTAATATTTTTCCGCTGATGTTTTTTCGGGCAAAAAGGGTATCTCGGTTTTTATCTAGTATGACGAACGAAAGTTTAGAATTTTCAAAGTCTTCACCGTGTAAATCCAACACAAATATTTCTAAATCTTCATCTGGTACAAATTGGCGTTTGATGGAAATGCGATTGTTCACCACTTTTGGAAGGGGTTTTATCGCTTTTTCAGTTTGAACATTATTTTCTTTGGCTTTAGACATACCATTATCCTCATTTCCTCCACAGGAAATCAAAAAGATGAGCATTGTCATACATCCAATAACTTTTATCATAGTCACAAACATATAGAAAAATTCGTCATTTCCACTAAACCCAACACCATTAAAAAACGGATAATAGCCCCAAACTGGCATTTAATAATCCATCAACCACGCTTATTATTTAACTTAATTATTTGTAATTTAATCTCCGTAACCTTGCTTTACTAAAAACCTAGCCATGCGTAAATTCCTATTTCTTGCTGTAATTGCCCTTTTAACGGGTTCAGCCTTCTTTTTGATGCCATCTTGTAGTAATACGGTTCAAAAGAAAATTAAAATCAACTCAGAATTTGCCACCTATATCTCGGCGTATACTTCTGGAACCATTTCTAATAAAGGAACTATTAGAGTGGTTTTGGCCACCGATTATGAAGGAACCATTGATTTGAATCAAGCCTCTAATTTGAATGTATTTTCATTTTCACCCTCCATTGAAGGTGAAACCTGGTGGATCGATCAACGAACCATCGAGTTTCGACCAAAAAATAATTTACCCAATGGTGTAGGTTATGAAGCCGAATTTGATTTATCGGCTCTATTAGATGTTCCCGAAGAATTTGCTGGTTTTTCATTCGAATTCAAAACTCGCCAACAACATTTAACTATTTCGCATGATGGTTTGGAGACGGTGGATTTTGATAATCTCAAGAAACAAAGATTAAGTGGAAATATTGTACTGAATGATTTTTCTGATTCATCTAAAGTGAGAAAAACACTAAAAGCTTTTCAAGATGGAAAGGAATTATCCATTGCTTGGAATCATGCAGATGGAATGATTCATCGTTTCACCGTTAATAATATCAAACGTGGTGCAAAAAAATCTTCTATAAAATTAGAATGGGATGGAGACGCTGTAGATAGTAAAGATCATTCGAGTGAAACCATTGAAGTTCCTGCATTAGGAGATTTTAAAATTACCGATATAAAAGTAGTGCAAGAGCCCGAACAATTTGTAGTAATTCATTATTCAGATCCTTTAATGGCAAGTCAACAATTTACAGGCTTGGTTACTTTAGATGATTCCTACAATCCCACTTTTGTTGCCGAAGGACATAATTTAATTGTGTATCCTGGTCAGCGTTTAGCAGGAGAAAAAATGATTCATGTTTACCCAGGAATAAAAAATATTTTAGGATACGGTTGTAGAGACGATGAAGAAGTTACTCTAGTATTCGAAGAATTAAGTCCAGATGTGCGTGCAGTAGGTGAAGGAGTTATTGTTCCCACTTCTTCTAAAGGAGTTTTATTTCCATTCGAAGCAGTGAATTTAAAAGCGGTGGATGTAACCATCACTCGTATTTATGAAAATAATATCATTCAGTTTTTACAAAATAATGATTTGAATGGTGGAAGTGAATTGCAACGAGTAGGAAAAAATATCCTTACCAAAAAAATCGAGTTAGATCCAAACGGAAAAATGAATCTTCATGATTGGAATATGTTTCATATTGATTTGAGTTCTATCATCGATATTGAAGCAGGTGCGATTTACAATGTAAAAATCAATATTAAAAAAGAATATTCGGTTTATACCTGTATGGATGAAAACGGAGAAGAAGTAGTAGAAGAAGAAATGACTTCATTGCTCACAGAAGATGACAAAGAATGGAATGAAGAAGGTTGGTATTACTCTTATTATGACGATTATTATTATGATTACGACTAT
>JBIPLT010000352.1:0-2738 GCA_044368255.1 Flavobacteriales bacterium | reverse complement strand
AAGTGTAAATTGAGCTAGAGAGGCAATTCCTAATAGTGAATCATTTTCTATATCATAAAAAAATAAATTAGAATTGATGGCACTCACTATAATGCCATTATTCGAAATAGCCATGGTATTATCATTGGGAGTTCCGTTTCCAGCTAAATTACCTTCCATCATTCGTCCGGCAACTGGAGGCGTAGATGAAATTCTATTTGGGGTAGTAGTCTTATTTTTTCTTGGATATATTTTTTCAATCAACGCTTTTCTTCTTTGTAGTTCGGCTCTAAAACTATTTCCATCCGGAGAGGGTGATTCTAAATTTTGAACTTGCACCAACCAATCTTCCTTTATTAACGAAGGATTAACAGTGCCAGATTTTAAAATTTGAATTTCATTTTTGCGTTGAGCATTGACAAAATAAAAACTAAAAATTAAAAGGGTAGAAAGAATTATCTTGTTCATTCATTTTGTTTGGTCTAAAATTACAAAAATTACTGTTGTGAATTTTGCCTGAAACTAAGTTTTGAATCGGATTTATTTACTTTTTAAATTTATTTCAAGATTTAACGAAGATTCCATCCATCCCTCTTGATTTCGTAACTATCTGAAATTGTGTTTAAAAATTTAAATTTTAGCATTTTTTAGCATCTGCCCACCCAATCATTTTTTTGTTGGTACTAAACTTGTATTCTTGTATTTCAAACCCCACAATTTAAAATAACTTTGAACGTTTTTTCACTATGGAAATAAAAATAAATAATAGCTGCCCTTATCCAATGCGAGATTCTTCTTTTACCGAAGATAGTATCTGGCGTCATTCGGCTGATTTCAGTTCACCTCAAAGATATTTGGTAAAAGCACCAAGTGGAACAGGTAAAACTTCATTGATTCATTTTATTTATGGTTTCCGTTCGGATTATGAAGGAAATATTTTAATAGATAATAAAGAATCTAAAAATATTTCATTGAGTGAGTGGGCCGCTATTCGTCAACGAAAATTTTCAGTGATACTGCAGGATATGCGCTTACTTCCTACATTGACTTTGTCGGAAAATTTGAAAGTGAAGAATAAATTGACCAACCATAAAACCGAAGCTCAAATGAAAGACATGATGGAATGTTTGGGGTTAGGTCATAAATGGAATCAACTAGCAGGCACACTTTCTATTGGACAACAACAACGTGTTTCTATTGTTAGAGCTTTATTACAACCTTTCGAAATGGTTTTAATGGACGAACCTTTTAGTCATATCGATTCTAAAAATATTGAGTTAGCCAGTAATTTAATTCAGAATGAATGTAAAGCAAATGGAGCTGGTTTCATCTTGTTTAGTTTAGGAGATCATTATGAGTTCGCGTATGATAAAATTTATAAACTCTGATTTATGTTAAGTAAAATACTACTTCGTTCGCAGAGTTTATGGCAGTTGATAATTGCCTTTCTCGGCTCTTTTTTAGGGATTTTAATCCTTCTTGTTGCACTTCAATTTTATTTTGATTTATGGAAAACCATGGTCGTAAAATCTGAGGTTTTAAATGAAGATTACCTAGTAATTCAAAAACACGTGGGTGATTTTTCTACTCTTAATATTATTTCTGCAGATTTTAATGAGCAAGAAATTGAGGAAGTAAAAAAACAAAAATTTGTGGATGATATAGGTGAATTTAAATCCAGTTTATTTCCAGCAGTAGCTACTTTAACTGGAGCAAAGAATTTACCTAAAATGTATACCGATATTTATTTTGAATCGGTTCCAGATCGTTTTATCGATGTGAAAACAGAAAAATGGAAATGGAAACCAGGTGATACTATAGTGCCTATTATACTTCCTTCAGCTTACCTCGAAACCTATAATTTTGCTTATGCTCCGAGTAAAAATCTTCCTCCATTGAGTGAGAAAAGTTTTTCGATGTTGTACTTTCATATTATCATTAAAAGAGAAGAAGGAAATGTAAATTTAAGAGGGAATGTGGTTGGCTTTTCAGATCGTATCAATAGTATTTTGGCTCCAGATGCTTTTGTAACTTATGCCAACGATCGTTTTAGAAATAAAGAAGCTGGAAATCCTACACGATTAATATTAGCAGTGGATGAAATTACTAATCCATTATTGGCTCGATTCATGGGTGAAAAAAAATACGATACTAACCAAGAAAGATTAAAAGGAAGTAGAATAAAATCCATTCTTCAAGTATCATTAACCATTTTTTTAGTAGTAGGTTCCATCATTGTTGTTTTAGCCATTCTAGGATTTATACAATATAGTCAAATCATTATTAGCCGAGCAGTTTATGAATTGCGTGTGCTTTTGGGCTTGGGCTATGATTACAGAACGTTAAGTAAGGGATATATCGCTTATTTTTCGGTTATTTTTATGCTAGTTACTCTTTGTGCTATTGGAGGATTATGGGGAGCCAAAATCATGTTAGATAATTACCTTATCAGTAAAGCTTATGAGGTTCAGCCTGGAATTCATTCAACGGTTTATGTGGTAGCTTTTGTATTCATGATTTGCTTTATTTTTATCAACGCATTGAGTGTTGTTTTCCAGTTGAGAAAATTAGCTCGTAAATTATAGTTAAAGAATTGTTAAAATGTTGAAAAAGATCAAAACGAGGATTATTTTTACTTTACAAAAATTACCAGCTATGAGAAAGATTTCCCTTTTTGTATTTTTAGCAATGACCTCTTCTGTCATTTTTGCTCAAAATACCTTGAAATTTAAAATTGTTGGAGCAAAAGATACCACCAT
>JBIPLT010000447.1:0-2744 GCA_044368255.1 Flavobacteriales bacterium | reverse complement strand
CCCATGAGCTACATCCCACCGAAGACAGCGACACACTGCACACCGTCTTGTCGGCAATCGTCACAGACCCCGAGGGCTTCTTCAAACTTGGAGCCGCAGAAAACTTAGACGACTTATCATTCCCAGAGTTTATGCAGGCCTGCGCGTCGATTGTGCCAAGTTTCTCACAGGGAGCGGCGCAAAGCCTCTTTACCAAGTTAGACACAAACAAGAATGACAAAGTCTCGTTGGAGGAGTTGACGCAGAACACCGAGGTGGCAAGGCACTTTTATAAAGAATCAAAGTGTGAGTCCGCTATTCTTGCGGCGCTCATGCCGCTTATTGCCGGAGAGCAGCCACTAAAGGCCCTCGCGGAACTGTCAGAGGGCCTCCTGCGCGACGCCGTGGTTGACAAGGTGATCAAGGCGCTGGCCAAGCAAGCAAATGAAGTGCGGGAGACGCTTGCGAGGAAGGAGGAGTTTGAAACCCGCGAGGACGAAAAAGGTCTTGGCAAATTCGGCACGGCCACGTACGGCGGAGTCGCAGACTATGACAAGGGCTTGCAGGCAGTCGGCTTTCCGCATCCGAACATGCGCGAGCAGATGGCAAAGGAAGCAACCGAAAGTCGAGACTCGATGGAAATTTTCGAAGCCTGGAACTCTGGCTCGAACCTGACGTTTCCTGCGAAGGAGTGGGACTTTGTGGTCGAGCCATACAAACCAGGATCAATGAGTAAGGACAAGCCTCCGAGCGAGTGGGAACTGAAGCATGAATACGGCGGAAAGCGCACTCCGATAAGGCTTCAGGTCTTCCTGCACGTGCTCTCGGCGAGGCAGATGGCGAGCGGCATCCGTTTCGGCGACTACAAGAAGGCGCACGAGCTCGCATTCGAAAATCCTGAATGGCTACATGTGGCTGAAGTGAGCTTTGTCAAGGTAGTGCTCTTGCGGTTGGTCAAGTCGCAGCTCGGAGGTGTCGCCTTGTTCAACGCCTTCAACAAGCACGCCGGGCTGCGCCTCACGGGCAAACGCAGAGTTGAAAGAGCCAACATCCAGGCACGTAGGATCGTAGAGGCTCTCAGCAAGGCGCTCCACGAAAAAGATGGCTCCGAGTCAACCTGCACTTACGAGTTCATCCTCGGCAAACTCGAGGTACTCTTCACACCTCACTGCTGCTTTACTGCTGCTTTACTGCTGCTTTACTGCTGCTACGAGTTCATCCTCGGCAAACTCGAGGTACTCTTCACACCTCACTTCGCCACTATTTCCTGCAAGCATTTCCAAACGAAAACACGTGCATAACGCCCCCTTTGAATCCCCGTCAATACCTTGTAATTCACAATATCCTTAGGGCATCGCGACTGAGGAGGAGATGGAGGCGATACTTGACCACTACCACGCCAAGCTTGCTGAGCAAAACATGTCAGAGGCTGAGGTCATCGGTGAGCGTAATACTAACCGCCACCTTGAAGGCTCCTCATACTACTATCTATGTGTCCTCATAATGTGTCCCCAAACTACTATATATGTGTCCTCAACTAAAAATGTGTCCTCGGACTAGGGCTGCGAGAGTACTCAGGCCCCCTCTACGTCAAGATGAACGGCTCGCTCCGTCTTATGGGTTAGTATTGTATGTCGTGTCACATGAGATGCAGTCGCTGCTCCTTGTGCACTAGAGTCACATTAACAATCGTATACAGTTTTATTATGTATAATACTAAGTACAGGTGACTGTATACATGCAGGCGCACACGCCAAGATGACCGTCATCCTGCCCTGTGCTCTGGAAAAGTGCACGGACGATTTCAAGGAAAAGTTCAAGGAGGTGGTCGCTGCGGTTGCGCACGTTGAGGCCGACAAGGTGTCGATGGACTTTGTTTCCGACTCAGAGCGGCAGACCAGCACTCGCATTGACGTTCGGGTGGGTGTTCCCCCGGAGCAAGATGAGGCCGAGCAAGTCTGCAAGAGGCTCACTCAGAGCGCCATCAAGACAGAGCTCGCCAGCAGGCCCGGCCCCGCACCACAGCAAATATCCAACATTTCTGTTGTCGAGGCAGCGGCAGTTGTGGGCCTTTGCGAGCACCTCAAGGGCAACCGCTACGTCAACAAAATTTTCGCGACCGCGAGCGGGATGCGGAAGCTCTCGAAGGTGAGTTGCATTCCCGCAGGACGCCGTGTTTTCCGCGGCATGGGGGGGGTCAAGCTGTCTGAGGAGTTTGTGACAGAAAAGGAGGGGGGAGGACGTGGCGGCGTGGATTTTGGTGAGTGTTTGCTTGTTGTTGAGTGTTGCTGCTCTTTGCATACCTGTGCTGACTGACTCCAAATGCACTGCCACGATGAAACTCGTGCAGCATTTATGTCGACGACGACGAGAAGGGAGGTGGCTGTGAGCTACATCAAAGGCAAGAACCCCATCCTTTTCGAGTGCGAGCTTGACGACATCAACCGCGGCTGCCCGCTGTCATTCGTCTCCCAATATCCGGGAGAGGAGGAAATCCTGGTGCCGGCAATGTCCTACCTTGAGCTAATAGGGAAGCCATATGTGATGGAGACAAGCGCGGGCAGCGGTGCTTTCGTCACCGTCTATCCAGCTCGCATCCATTGCAACCAGAAGAGCCAGGTCTCACCCTCGTCCCGTCCACAAGACCTTGTTGCGTGTTTTGATTTGACGAATGGTTTGTCGTAGCTCTACAAGCTTGCTTCCTCGCTGACTGGTGGTGTGTGTGGGAGGGTGCAGACGATCGAGGAGATCGAGGCGAGAAGGAA
>JBIPLT010000446.1:0-2747 GCA_044368255.1 Flavobacteriales bacterium | reverse complement strand
CGATGTAGGCGATATCGTCGGCAAAAGTGTCGATTCCGATGGTGATGCAGTCGGCGCAAGCGGGGGATCTGATACTTCTGAAGAACTCGATGTAGGTGATAGAGTCGGCGATAGCGTGGGATCCTCTGTTACTTCTGAAGGACTCAATGTAGGTGATAGAGTCGGCGATAGCGTGGGATCCTCTGTTACTTCTGTAGGACTCAATGTAGGTGATAGAGTCGGCGATAGCGTGGGATCTGTTACTTCTGAAGGACTCGATGTAGGTGATAGAGTCGGTGATAGCGTGGGTGATAGAGTCGGCGAGAGCTAAGGAAAACACGAATGAGACAAATGAGGTGGCAGGAACAACATACATAGCTGACGACAGACATTCTTACCGACGGACTTAGAGTAGGATTCTGTGTTACAAAGACAAACACGAAGAAAGCAGGTCAGACTAATGCAGTCGTACAGCCGAGATTAAAAGAGTCATCGATTTTTAGTTCATGCGAGTTAACATGACAAAACTTACAAGTGAAGGACTCAGTGTTGGTGAAAGATTGGGACTCTAAAGAACAAAGTGAAATGAGGTGTTTTAGCAAATTACAACAAATACAGAAAGCAGAAACGTACCTGCGTCGGTCTTGCGGTTGGTTTCTTGAAGCAAATTAACAGCGGAAGCAAGGACACGAAAAGAAATGTGAGATGATCGTGTTGTGCAGGCCACAATTCACAGGATGAGAATAGTTGAGATTTGTACCTTCGTGGGCATCGAGGTCGTCGGTTCCGAAGTTGGGTTGAAGGTTGGACGTGACGTTGTTGGAAGCATTGTTGTAGGACTCGAAGTCGTCGGACTCGAGGTCGTTGGACTCGAGGTCGTCGGACTCGAGGTTGTTGGCAGCTCTGTTGGAATTGAAGTTGGACGTGCCGTTGTCGGAATTGAGGTTGTTGGCAGCGCTGTTGGAATTGAAGTTGGACGTGCCGTTGTTGGAATTGAGGTTGTTGGTGCTGAGGTCGGAATTGAGGTTGTTGGTGCTGATGTCGGAATTGCGGTTGTAGGATTTGAAGTTGAAGGAGTCGAGGTCGGAATTGGTGGCGTTGTCGGATTTGAAGTTGACGGAGTCGAGGTTGGACGTGCCGTTGATGGATTTGAAGTTGACGGAGTCGAAGTCGGGTTTGAAGTTGACGGAGTCGAGGTTGGACGTGCCGTTGACGGAGTCGAGGTCGGATTTGAAGTTGACGGATTTGAAGTTGACGGAGTCGAGGTTGGCCGTGCCGTTGACGGATTTGAAGTTGACGGAGTCGAAGTCGGGTTTGAAGTTGACGGAGTCGAGGTTGGCCGTGCCGTTGACGGATTTGAAGTTGACGGAGTCGAGGTCGGGTTTGAAGTTTCTTGAAGGCGTCGCCTCATCTTGTTACGGCTAGGTCGCTCATGTTGAAAATCACCGATGGGAAACAACATCGTTTGAACCGGTAAGGGAGGTGATGCATCATCATGCGGCGATTTCATCATCACTGTAGCGAATGATAGCCCCGCAGACGATGTGCTTGGGGAGGCTGGGGGGGGAGATGATGGACCGTTGTCGTCTCCCCCAACATCTTCATCAAACCGCAACCGCAACATCTGAGACGTCGAGTCAGCCGCTGTGCCAAGCGCGGACGATGTCGTCAACTGTACCCCAGTGTCCCCGCCAATTCGGAATAGATTTTTGTGGGCCGCCTACATTATCGACGCGGGTGGCGAAAAATTAGTTGGCAGCATCGTCCATCGACGTCGATAATTCATTCCTCTCACCTCATAGTGGCGCGCGTCCGCGGGTGATGCATCCATGCGTGCTATCTCCTCCGATTCGGTAGTCTCCCAAATAGCATGGGCCTGAGTAGGTTGATACATTACGGCAATAGAGAAATTACATAAATGATTTTCGGGGCTGTCCAGAGCGACGACCTGCCCAACCTCATCGTTTGCGAAGCGGTGTCATCGGTCCCACTTACCTCCTGCTGTCGCCGGTGGGGATTTCCGGAGCCGAACGCGAGCCCGGCGAAAAATAACTGCGATCGGAACGCTCTCATGATATTAATCGCGCGAGCTGTTCGTGCGTGTCTATGCGAAATAAAATAGAATTATTATCCATAAAGACTCTCCTACTGCTCTCGTCCTTTGCCATTGTGTCACGCTATTTCAGGTATGTATTCTTGGGGCGGGCTGCGGGTGGCGGGTGCGGGGTCGGGTCGTGGTTGTAGCCGCACATAAAAGTAAGGGCCTCTCTTTGTACCATAATAAAAAAGGCGAAGGAAAGAAATAGAGTACGATACTACTATGTAATACGTAATCGGACACACACACGACACGCAAAAGAGGCAATCAAATTGTTTGTAATAAAACTAGTTAGTCTCAAAAATATAACAATTGAAACTAAATATCTATTGGTAACAAATAACTTCTTGATCTCTTTGTCAATTTCATCAGCGATAATCATCTTTTCACCGTTCGCGTTCTCATGAGCCCGCTCTCTTTTTCGTCTAAGTTCCTCAACAAAAATTCTGTAAACGTAGAATAATACTCTACTCTACTCTACGTACTTTACTTATCTAATTATTTTATTCATAGCTTAGGCTGTGATTTCTTTGAGCGTAGAGGTGAAAAACATAGACGTTGGAACACTTTTGGCGTTCCTATTTTTTTCTTTTTCAGATGGCGTCCTATGTTTTCGTCATATTTTTTGTGTGTTTTTTTTGGCTTTGGTCCATCTGCAAGTACGCGTGTG
>JBIPLT010000126.1:0-8887 GCA_044368255.1 Flavobacteriales bacterium | reverse complement strand
AGAACGAGAGGCTTGAGAGCCGGCATAATCAAATTCGCATGCTTGTCCGATAACAATGGGGCCGCTTCCAATAATTAAAACGGAGCGTATGGAGGTGTCTTTTGGCATATTTTTATAGGTCTAAAAAAGTGAATTACCAAAGCGCAAAACTAGAGCATGAGCGGCAATTTTTTTGTTGAAAAAGGGTGAAGTTTTGGGGAGTTATGAACAGGAAACGCGTTTCAATATAAAAACCTTGCTTTCATAATATTTACCGAAATTTGTAGGATGAATCGGTTATTTACCCATAAAGAATTCTCCCTCGAATACCAATCCTCTGGATCGAGCAAAGAAATTCTTTTGTGCTTTCATGGTTTCGGGCAGAATTTGCATGCTTGGGATGTTTTTTTACCCAACCTCATCGAAAAATATACCGTTTATACTTTCAGTTTTTTTCATCATGGTAAATCGGAATATCCGAAAAACAGAATTGATAGTAAAACATTGCGTCCAGATGAATTGAAAGAAATATTTGATGCTTTTTTGAAAGAAAAAAATATCGAAAGATTTTCATTGATAGGATACAGTATGGGGGCGAAGATTTCTTTTCAGCTTTTACACTTTTATGACAATCGCATAAATGCGATTACTTTGTTAGCTCCAGATGGAATTTATAAAAACTTCTGGTATAATTTTACGAGCAGAAATAGGTTGGGAAATTTATTGTACAGAAAAATTATAAAAGATCCATCCAACTTATTTGCAGTAATGAAAATGTTTCGTCATTTTAATTGGGTGAATGATAAATTATACCGTTTTGCTAAGGGAAATCTAGATTCGAAAAAAAAACGCCAACAGGTGTATGATGTTTGGATGACCCTGCGGCATATTGATCCATCAGCTAAAAAATCGGCCGAAATTATTTTAAAAAATAATATCAAATGCAAAATGATTTTTGGGAAATATGACAAAGTAATTACCGTTTCAACGGGAGAAACGTTTAATAAAATGATTCAAAATAAGGGTGAATTGATATTAGCCGATTGCGGGCATAATTTATTGATTTCGAAAAATGCGGGGCTCATTTAAGACTTTCTTAGTGGAGATTAAAGATTTGGTCACGCAGAGACGCGGAGAACGCAGAGAAAAATCTACGATTTTTTAAAGAATTAAACATGAAGGAAATACATTTTTCGAAACAACTTCATGAATCTTCATTCCTTCATGGTTCAAAAAATAAATATAGTTACTTTCTAACCTTACGCTTGAAACCGAATTTACCAACGGAAAAACCATATTCTTTATAATCTTCCTTTTCAGAATTTTGAATCACTGCATTCGTTCCTTTTAAACGAAGAGTGTTATCGGCAAGTAAAGTGTTTCCATTCTGATTATTATCTGCTTCTTCGGTGAAGAATGTTTTCTTTGCCCAGTTTCTTACATATTGACCTGGTGAAATAAAATCATCCTCGTTGATAGTAGAAAGATTTTTATTGGTATTATTAGCTAAGGCATATTCATCTACATCCCGATAGCCATCGGGATTCACTTCTTTTATTTCTTCTCTCGCATACATCACGGGATTATCTTCTTGCTGGAAATTATTTTTATCCTCCTCTTGTGCCAAATTATCCAAAACTGGTTCTTTTGGAATTGAAGGATTTTCTTTTTTATTATTCCGTTTCACCAATAAAGAATTGTTGTTTTGATTGATTAATTTTTTGTCATCCTGAGTAGCACGAGGAACGAGTGCGTATCGAAGGATCTGATCGTTCAACTCTTCAAAAATCATTTCTTCCTTCCCATTCGCTAACAAATTCTCCTTCGGTTCTGCAGTTCCATTATTTACAGAATCTTTCGTTTCTGCCAATGAATTTCCTTGTTGAGCTTCATTTGTTCCATTATAGAAACTGAAATACATAATCAAGCACGCGGCAGCCGCAACAGAAACATAACGCAGCCACATGGAAATAACTACTTCTTTTTTCTTTAAAGAAGATTTATCAACGAAAATAATTTTTTCAGAAGAATCTAATTTTGTTTCTGAATAAGCTACAGATAGTGTTTTAATTCCTGGAAATGCTGCTCTAAATTTATCTAATGATTTTTTTTCTTCAGTCGTAATCACGCCTTCCATTTCTGCAATGATGAAATATTCTGCGTTCTCTTTTGTAACGGGCAAATTGCCTTTCAATAAAACTTTATCTGATAATTTTTCGTTTCCGATTTCGAGTTTTGTTTTTTTGTATTGCCAAAATAATTTTGAATAATCAGGATTTCCATTCACCATCTCCATCAACTTTTTCTCTTCAGATTTCGATAAATCTCCATTGATACAAGAAATAATCAATCCTTCAATTACATCATCATTCACCACAAATTCATTTCGCTTTAATTCGTTCTTTGCTTCGAATTTTTCTTCTTCCTTCTCTAGTGAAATTATTTTGAAATCTTCAATTCCTGATTCAATTGCTGGATTTTGCTGTAAAAACAACATCAACTCTGCTGTCATTTCAGCAGAAAGATTTCCCTCGATATAATCGAGTAGAAATGCTTCGTAGTTGTTGATGTCTATTTTCATTCTCTTTGTTCTTTCTATTTGCCTATTTGGCTATTTGCCTATGGGCTTCAAATCACTGTTTCTATATTTCCAATATAATCTTTCAAAAATTTTCTTGCTCTGAAAATATAAACCTTTACTTGCGATTCATTCAAATTGGCTATCTCTCCAATTTCCTCATAAGAATATCCTTCATAATCTCTCAATAAAATCATTTGTCGTTGAATATCGGGTAATTTAGCTACTGCTACATCCAAAATTTCTTTTGCATCACTATACTGTTCGCTATGAACCATTTTTTTTACTTTGGATTCATTGTACTCACCCGCTCTTTTTTCTTTTCTACTTAAATCTACCATCGAATGGTAAGCAGAAGTAAATAAGTATGATTTTACTTTTTCATAATTCACATCATCCACCTTTACCCATAATTTCATAAACGTATCCTGAACAATATCTTTTGCTTTTTCTGAATCGCGCAAATTTTTCAACGCAAAGCGATAGATATTATCCGAATATTGGTCTACTGATTTGTTGTATTCTGAAGTGGTCACTGTTCCCGTTAATTGTAGGTAGGACGAGCAAGTGAATCAATTGTTACATGCACCCCAAAAAATATCACACTGATCATCTAATCAAAGTAACATGTCCGTAAATGGTTTTGTCAATATTGGGCTGCAATGCATCCGAATAGATAATTTTCCAAACATACGTATCAATTGGACATTTAACGCCTTTAAAAGTTCCATCCCAATATGCTTCGGTATCGGTGGTTTCCATTATTAATGTTCCCCAACGATCAAAAATGAAAAGTTCATACGAACTCATGTTATATGCGATGGGTTTGAAAAAATTATTTTTATCATCCCCATTTGGAGTAAACGCATTGGGAACATATAAACTAGAAGTTACTTGCACTAATACAGAATCTGAATAAGTACAACCATAAGCATCCGTATAAAATAAATAATACATAGTGGTTGTAGACGGAGTAGCAATGGGAGAAAGACAATCCGTACAACTTAATCCCTCAGGTGGCGTCCAGTAAAATTGATTTCCGGGAGGCACTGTTGCATTCAATGGTATACCTGGACCAATATCATAAATCTGATTATTTCCTGCATCAATGGAAGCTGGAGGAAAAACGGTCATTTGAACAAATCCAGTATCTACACAACCATTCGTATCGGTAGCAATAACCATATAATTAGTATTTCCATTGGGAAAAGCATTTGGATTTTGTGAAGTTGGATCATCAAAATCTCCAGCTGGAAACCATTGAAAAGTATCTCCGCCGGTAACATTAACGGGAGCAACAGTTCCTGTGCAAACGGTATCTCCTGGAGAGACGGTTATCACCAATGGTGGAGTTATGATAACCGAAAAAATAGCTGTGTCAGCAATATTACAAGTCGTATTGTTAGTAGTAATTAAAGTAATCGTATAAGTTCCTGCTGCGGTATAAACGTGCTGAGCATCTATAGAAGTGGAAGTTGTTCCATCACCAAAATCCCATAAATAAGAAACGCCATTTGTACTTCCATTGGTAACAGAAACAGTTGAAGGTAAAGTACAGGGAACAGAAACTGTATTAAAAAACGCATTCACTTCTGGAATAACAGTAATTGTGATAGATTCTGTTAAACTACAATTATTAGTATCGGTAATGGTTACTGAATAGGTGGTAGTGGTGGGAGGAAATGCGATGGGATTTGCAATAGTGTTGCTCGATAAAAATGTATTGGGTGTCCATAAATAAGTTAAGTTTCCACCCGTTGCATTTAATTGAAAAGTGGTAGAATCCCCAACGCAAATATCTGCAGGCTGCGTGGCAGATAAAGTAGGTAGTGGAGGAATAATGATGGTTAAATAGGCAGTATCCATTCCTAGGCATGTGCTAGAATCTACCGCTATTAGAGTGGCATTGTAAGTTCCAGGTCCAACATAGCTATGAGTAGGGCTTTCTAACGTACTTGTGTTTCCATCACCGAAATCCCAAAAATAAGTTCCTGCACCAGTAGAATTATTTGAGAAACTCACCGGCACTGGCAGTGTGCATAAAGAAGATGTTATGACGAAATCGGCAAAGGCATTTACTTCTGCTAAGTCGAATTTAAATGATCCTAAATTACAATTAGTGCTATTATTTGTATTGCTCCAAGCACCTGGTGTAGTTGGAAAATCATCATTACTTCCACATCCTGCACAAACCGCTTGATAAACTACTCCATCTTTATCAAAACGTGAAGTACCACCATCCACGTGTTCTTGGCTCACTGGTCCGCCAAAAAAGGAGGCATACAAAATTGCGGATGCATCTACATCTAAAACCATCAAATAAAAATCACTTCCGTCTGTGGTGGGTTGCAATGCATCTGCACTAACGGGTAATCCTGATGTTCCACTGAAATCGGCCAAGTAAAATCCATTCAATGATCCACCCCAACCAGAAAGATAAATATGTCCGCAATTATTTACTAAAAAAGCGGCAGGAGAAATATCAATTTGTCCGGTACCTCTTCCAATGCTTGTACTCATCAATGAAGTATTCAAATTTTTATTCACCTTCTGAATAAATTGACCGCTATTTGCATTACTATAAGTTCCTCCAGTGATTGGATAATTGCCCGTAGTTTGACCCACCACATATACATCATCATTGGTATCTAATTGCACAAAATAAGTTTGATCATAACCTGCGGTTCCAATATATGTACATGATAAAATAGAGTTTCCGCTATTGCTAAAACGCACAATATATCCATCTACTAATCCAGTGTAAGAACCATAAATTGCGCCAGGAGTTATCAGTAAATTATTACTTTCAGTTCCACCTGTCACATAAATTTCTTGATTAGAATCTAATTGAATACCGTAACCAGAATCATTTGAATTACCACCAAAATAAGTACTCCATGTCAATGTTGATAATGTAGAATTTAATTTAAAAACTACTGCATCCGTTCCACCTAATGCAACTGGATGCGGGGCTGCGGCTGTTGTTGGAAAATTTGGAGAGTCAGAAGTAGAAGCCACCAAACAATTTCCAGCATTATCTACAATAATTTCTCCTCGAAAAGCATCCCCATAATTATACGCTAGATTAAAAGCAAGATTTAAACCATCTGTTCCAGTTCCTCCGATATAAGTAGATCCGTTTAATGCTGATCCTCCAGCATTCAAATGTGTAATGATGATATCAGCACCATTAGGATAACTCATGCCAGAGCTAGGGGGCGTAACGATTGGTCCACCATTAAATGTATTATCAAAACATCCGGCTGTTGTAGGGAAATTAGTTGAACTAGTTGTTCCTAAAATAAATAATTCTCCATTGGAATTAGTTACTAAACTATGTGGAGCCTCATAAGAATTTCCGCCGATATAGGTTGAATAAATCATATTCGATCCATCCACATTGTATTTACTAATTCCGATATCCACCCCTGTTCCGCCCGCCCATGCAATTTGAAATGCACCTGCAGTGGTTGGATATGTTCCCACAGAAAAAACAATACCACCAACGTAAGTATTTTTTTGATCATCATAGGTAGCCGTAAATCCAAAATTATCTGCAGATGACCCAGTGAAAGTGGAAAATAATAAAATCGGATCTATAATTAATTCATAATTCTTATTGTATCCTTCGGGAAAATGAAAACTCACTTTTTTATTTTTATCAATATGAAATTTACATCTTACTTCTTTCTTTTTTCCATTAATTAGTTGATAGGCGTATGGTTTTTCTTCGATAATATCTGTAACAGAAGTTTTGATTAATAAATTACTCCCAGTCATCCGAACTTCATCCGCTCCTTCATAATTCATTTTTATTTGCGATGGATCTGCGCCAATTTCAACAATGAAATCGTATTTTAACTGCTCACCGCTTTCATAAAATTTGAGATGAATGCCATCATAAATTTCTTCATACTTCATTTCTTCGTAGCTCCAAACATGGGATGCCCATTTCGATTCATCATTTCCTAAAAAATAATTAGAATAGAAAGATGTTTTTTTTGAAGCCGTTAAAAGCGGATTTTCATTTGCTCCTTCAAACTTTACTTTAACCGAGTGTGCTTTCACCGAATCGGGTATGGCGGTTGATTTTAAATGCCCATGAATGCGATCTATCACGGAATGATCATAAAAAAACCAAGTCAATGAATTTTGCTCGAGATAAAGATTCCCGTTTCCATGACGAAGCATATATTTTACATTTTCATGCCATTGACCCTGGTTAGAGGTAAAGAAAATACGCGGCCCATGCGCTTGAGCGGATATGCCCAGAAACATCATCAAAAAGGCAAGAATATGATTTTTAACTTTTTGCAAAATAACTTTTCTGTAGTGCAAGGTACAACGGAGACCTTATACTTACAAACGTAAAAATTAGTTAGGGTTGCCCAGAAAAATGTACCTTTGCTTAAGTTTAATTTACCTTTACTTCCCGAATGAGCGAAAACATAAAACACGAATGCGGAATTGTTGTTCTCAGACTGCTCAAACCTCTTGAATTTTACGTTGAAAAATATGGCTCAGCCTTCTACGGGCTCAACAAGCTCTATCTCCTTATGGAGAAGCAACATAACCGTGGACAAGATGGGGCAGGTGTGGCCAATATAAAATTTGATGTAGAACCTGGAGAGCGTTATATCAGCCGAAAGAGATCGGTCAACAAAAATGCAATTCAAGAAATCTTCTCTGATATCTTTAGTAAATTCAAATCAATTGAGGAGAAAGATTCATCTTTACTCAAAGATGTTAAATATTTAAAGAAAAATGCAGGGTTTACAGGTGAGCTTTTCCTCGGGCATCTGCGTTATGGAACCTTTGGCAAAAACAGTATTGAAAATTGCCATCCATTTTTACGTCAGAATAACTGGATGACCAGAAATTTGGTAGTGGCTGGAAATTTTAATCTGACTAATGTAGATGAACTTTTTGATCAATTAGTAGAAGTTGGTCAGCATCCCAAAGAAAAATCGGATACCATAACGGTAATGGAAAAAATTGGACATTTTCTCGATGTAGAAAATGAACGATTATTCAAAATCTATAAAGCGCTGGGATATTCTAATGCGGAAATTTCAAAACTTATTGCAGAGAATTTAGATATACAACAAATTTTAGTCAATGCAGCTGAAAAATGGGATGGTGGTTATGCAATGGCAGGATTATTTGGTCATGGAGATGCGTTTGTTTTACGCGACCCTAATGGAATTCGTCCAACTTTTTATTATAAAGATGATGAAATTGCGGTGGTATGCTCAGAAAGGCCGGTAATACAAACCGCATTCAACGTAGATATCGATGCCATTAAAGAAATAACTCCAGGACATGCTTTGGTGATTCGTAAAAATGGTGATGTTTCGGAAATGAAAGTGCGTGAGCCCCAAGAAAAAACGTCTTGCTCTTTTGAGCGAATTTATTTTTCGAGAGGAAGCGACCGCGATATTTATAAGGAAAGGATCAACCTTGGAAGAATGGTTGTTCCCGAAATTCTAAAAGAAATAAATTACGATTTAGAAAATACGGTGTTCTCCTACATTCCCAATACAGCTGAAACTGCCTTCTACGGAATGTTGAAAGGTGTGGAAGATTATTTGAATGATGAAAAGAAAAGAAAAATCATTGCTTTAGGCTCCAATCCAGATGAGCAAAAGTTGACAGATATATTGGCTATGCGTCCGCGAGTGGAAAAATTGGCGATCAAAGATGCAAAACTCCGAACTTTTATTACCAATGATAGCGACCGTAATGATATGGTCGCACACGTGTATGATGTTACTTATGGAATCGTTAGAAAAGGCTTAGATAATTTGGTAATCATTGATGATTCTATTGTGCGTGGAACCACTTTGAAAAGAAGTATTATTAAAATTTTAGATCGATTAGGTCCGAAAAAAATAATTATTGTTTCTTCAGCGCCTCAAATTCGCTATCCGGATTGTTATGGAATTGATATGGCGATCATGGGAGATTTTATTGCATTTCAAGCCGCCATTGAATTAATCAAGGAAAGAGGAATGACATCCATGCTAGAAGAAATTTATCATGCCGCTAAGGAAGAATTGAAATCTACGGGTAAGATTCAAAACATGGCGAAGAAAATTTATGAGCCATTTACTTATCAAGAAGTAGCAAATAAAGTGGCGCAATTGGTTACTCCTGTAGGCACAAAAGCAGAAGTGAAAGTAATTTTCCAAACGGTAGAAGATTTAAGAATCGCATGTCCAAATAACCAAGGTGATTGGTACTTTAGTGGAAACTTCCCTACTCAAGGAGGAATGAAAGTAGGTAATCGTGCTTATATGAATTTCTTTGAAGGGAAAAAGGTTAGAGCAT
>JBIPLT010000431.1:0-2749 GCA_044368255.1 Flavobacteriales bacterium | reverse complement strand
CAAGTCGGGCAGGGACGCCCTCGCTTTACGCTCAACAGTCTCGACTTAGCCACTACCCCCATTCCCCCACCCCAAAATCAAACCTAAGCCTCAACCTTTCACCCAGCACCCCGTCATAGGCCTGCGCCCACCAGATCAAGTAGCCCGGCTCAGTCGAGCTTTCTTGCGCTTCAAGCCTTAGCCCTTTAGCCAGCACCCCGTCTAAGCCCGTGCCCACTCACAGCAAGGCTGGTTCGACCCACGCGTCAAAATGTTGCAGCGCGGTGAGTCGGTCGTTTGGGATGTGGTCAAACATAAACCCAGAGCGTTGCGGGTGTATCTCACCACTCTTCATTGAATATTCAGAGCCCAACAGACGAGAATATAGTTGACAATATCAACGATGTAATTGACTATGTCAATTAAAGTGCAGCATGAAGCTCATGAATCAGACCGCTAAAAAGAAAGAAGCCTCCACGCAAATGATCGATAAAACAAATGCCAATCACTTAGAAAGCTTGGTTTCGTTTCGTCTGCGCTTGCTGGCAAATTTGTATACCAAAGCATCTGCGAGTGCATACGAGCGTGGTTTTGGGCTGACGTTGAATGAGTGGAGAGTCATCGCGCTACTTTCAGCGGGCGGAAAGCTTTCAATCTCCAGGCTAGCTGACCAAGCGCAATTTGATCGGGGTTTAACGACACGAGTGATCGCGACACTCATCAAGCATCAGTTTGTAAAAAAAGAGAGAGATACACAAGATGGTCGAGGAGAAATTGCAAGTTTGACGGTACAAGGTCAAGCACTTGTCAGTGAGGTCACGCCACTAGCTACCCAAAGAAATGAAGAACTTCTTTCATGTTTGACAAAAAATGAACGGGCAATCTTTGAAGGCATATTGAACAAATTGACCGATCAGGCAAAAGTCATGCTGCAAAATGAAAAAGTTGCTCAGCTCGGTACATACACAAAATATGAGGTGACTAAAAATGTTGGATAAAGTTCTTTTAGAAGAAACAATAGATTCTGTAAGAATTCTCACGCTCAATCGTCCAAACAAACGGAATGCGCTTAATACACAGTTGACTCAAGAGCTACTAGACGAGCTCTCTGCTGCACAAGCAGATGACAGCATAAAGGTCATCCTCTTGGTCGCCAATGGACAAGATTTCTGTGCTGGCGCGGACGTGTCTGAGTTCAGTCAATTAGAAAAAACTGCGGATCACGCCAATCAACGAGCAGCCTTAACAACGGCTCTCCATAAAAAATTCAGAGAGGTTAACAAGCCAATTGTCGGAGCGGCTCAAGGCAATATGATGGGAGGAGGTGCAGGCTTAGCAACCGCTTGCGATCTATTGATTCTAGGAAAAAACTCTCGCATTGGTTATCCGGAAGTAAGTATCGGCATAGTACCGGCAATTGTCATGGCGAATCTGGCTCAGCAAATTGGGCCGAAACACGCCTTCGAATTAATCATTACAGGCAAACCGATAAACGCAGAGACTGCACTTCAAATCGGCTTGGCAAATCGGGTCGTTGCCAATGAGGATCTTCTTGAAAGTGCAAAAAATATCGCTCTAGACATATCAAAAAATAGTTCAAAAGCTCTTGAGGCGATTAAGTCACTTTTTTATACCGCTCTTGATCATACATTTCATGACGCAATGGAGTTCGGTACAGATATGAATATCAAAATGCGAGGTTTCAATCAGAGATGATGACTTTTCAAACACTACACATTGAAAAAAACAATAACGTACTCACAATATTTTTAAACAGACCAGAAAAACGTAATGCGTTAAATGCGTTGATGTGTCACGAATTAAGAACTGCCTTGGCAGAGATTGATCGTGATGAAAGTGTTTCAATGTTATTAATCAGATCAAAAGGAACAGTTTTTTGTGCTGGCGCAGATCTTGCTGAACGAAAAACGATGTCGCCCAATGATGTCCGTGCGCGCCGACTCATTGCATTTGCAGCCTATGACGCAATCGAAAAATTATCGAAACCGTCTATCAGCATATTAGAGGGCGCAGCAATAGGATCAGGTGCTGAAATTGCAACCGCTTGTGACTTTGCAATCGGAACAGAAAATGCTTCTTTTCGTTATCCAGAGGTGGGTTGGGGCACCATCGGTGCAACGCAGCGATTGCCAGAAATAGTAGGTCGCAGACATGCGAAGAATCTACTCTTCACAGGGCGCGAAGTCAGCGCACACGAGGCGTTGACTTTGGGTCTCATTTCACAGTTGATCCAGGCCACAGACTTAGAAGTTCATTTAGAGGGCTTGACAAAGAAAATCGTGCAAGCACCGGCTATTGCCATAAAAAGCACGAAGAAATGTGTAGACGAAGCCACTGGGATCCGCCGACAAGCAGCCTTGGGTATTGAATTATTAGCCATAGAAAACCTGATGATGGATGCGCAGTGGAAAGGAAATATTCAGGATTTTTAAACAAATTAAAAAAAACTGGAAGATGATAAACATGAATATTCAGCGAGTGATCTGTGCAGCGCTTATGATGGGCGCAACTGTATTTGCCAATGCCAACGCCAATCAAGACTATCCGACAAAACCAATCAAAATAATCGTGGGATTTTCGGCAGGAGGGGGTAGTGATCTTGTTGCCCGAATACTGGCTGATACGCTTGGCAAAAAACTCAACCAATCAGTGATTGTTGAAAACAAACCGGGTGCAGGCGGCGTTCATGCTACAAGAAGTGTATCTCGTGAAAAACCAGATGGGTACACCTTGATTATGGGTAGCGCAG
>JBIPLT010000125.1:0-8906 GCA_044368255.1 Flavobacteriales bacterium | reverse complement strand
GTTATCATCATCTCATCCTATTTATCATCAGAAATATGATTTCCCTTCTGGCTTGCCAAAAATTCATGAACACGATGGAAATAAACCAAAAGGGTATGGAATTGTTTTTGAAGGTAGATTAGTAGTTTATTATGATTTTGAATGTGATTTAGGGGATGGCTGGGAAGATGCTTCAGTACATAAAGACTCAGAGGAGACTCGTGCAAAGGCATTAAAAATGGGTGCCAATTTAGTTCAATACGCCTTGATGGGAACAGATGAATGATTTTTTCAATAATTCAAATTATACACAGCAGTATCACCAACGATAGAACTTATTGAATTACTAAAAGAAGTAGTAGCGCCGTTTTTGGTGACAAACCAACTAAAAGAAATGGTTGGATTAGCTACCCGCTGACAAAGAAAAGAAGTATCAACGTTCATTCCATTTAAATTAACGGGTAAATTATTACAACAAGTGCTACAACCGTTCGTTTCTGTTGTAGTTTGATACAAAATATTATCAGCTGCATTAGTAGGATTAGTGTTTTTAATATTTATTTTAAACCATCCAATGGGATTGATGGCAAAATGGGTAACCGTATTTGATCCTGTAATTACCACATCCGAAGAAATTTCTACTTCTTTTGCATAGTATAAATTTTTCTCAACGATTACTTTATATGTGATTGGATTTTCAGGCGTAAAAGTTACTGAATAATTTCCGCTTCCATCAGTAGTAGTATTGGCAACCGTATTAAATCCAGAATTAAAAACAGCGTTACTAGCCGACTGTTGCAATTTGATTTTGACCGTTGCATTGGCTACAGGAATTCCCTGAACGTTATCAGAAACATTACCACTAAAAGTTACCGGTTCAGGCTCATTATTTTTCTTACACTGAATAAAAAATAGACTTAAAAGAAGTAAGAACGATATGTGTCGGAAAATTTTCATCATACTAATTTACGAAAATGTAATGTAAAATGCAAAATGCAAAATGTAAAATGAATAATACAAGAAAATAGCTCAAACATATTTTATTTTACAATTAACATTTTGATATTTTTCATTATCTTCAGTGTCCTTTCGCGGCCAAATATCTTTCCGCATCCAAAGCCGCCATACAACCTGTTCCAGCCGAAGTTACCGCTTGACGATAAACTTTATCTGCACAATCACCAGCAGCAAAAACGCCTTCTACATTGGTTTGTGCGGTTCCTGGTTTTGCAATAATATATCCAGTTTCATCCATATCAATCCATCCTTTGAAAACAGATGTATTAGGGTTATGACCAATCGCCACAAAAAATCCGGTTACTTCCATTTTACGTTCCACTCCAGTTATAGAATCTTTTACCAATACAGCATCAACACCTTTTTCGCCAATCACATCAACTGGGGTAGTGTTCCAATGAATTTTAATGTTGGGTGTATTCATTACTCGATGTTGCATCGCTTTTGAAGCGCGCATTTTATACGTACGAATAATCATATGAACTTCTTTACAAAGTTTAGAAAGATAATGGGCTTCTTCACAAGCGGTATCACCTGCGCCTACAATGGCAACTGTTTGTCCTTTGAAGAAAAAACCATCACAAACAGCACAGGCACTCACGCCATAACCGTTTAATCGTTGTTCATTGGGTAAACCCAACCATTTTGCCGATGCGCCTGTAGAAATAATCACAGTATTAGCATGAATTTCCTTGGTATCATCTACCCAAACTTTATGAGGAGTAGTGGAGAAATCAACTTTGGTAACTAAACCAAAACGTATATCCGTATCAAATCTCTTTGCTTGTTTTTCAAAATCCATCATCATTTCTGGACCTTGCACACCATTTGGATAACCAGGATAATTTTCAACTTCAGTGGTGGTGGTTAATTGTCCACCCGGTTGTAATCCTTGGTATAAAACCGGTTTCATATCTGCTCTTGCGGCATAAACTGCTGCCGAATATCCTGCTGGTCCTGATCCGATGATTAGGCAATTTACTTTCTCTATAGTTTCGCTCATTTTTAGTGTTTTTGTGGATACAAATTTAGAAGGAAACTGTTAGCAATTGAGTACTATTTATCACCAATTTTTAAATTCTTAAAAATATTAATCTAGGGCAAGTTTTTCGAGAAGCAAATAGGCATTGTCTTCATTTACTGCTTTGTCTTCAACTCCTTGCGCCAACGATGAAGCTTAGTCGTAAGCTTTAGGAATGACCAGTTTGTAAATAGAATAAATACAGCATTTAATATAATTTCTATTTGTAAATGCTTCTTTCTCCGACCTATTTTCAAGAGGTAATTTTTACGAAACAAACTGCGGGTACCTTTTAGGAAGTTCCGAGTGAGCGAGGAAATCACCTGAAAGGTCGCAAGTTTGTGAGTAAAATTTGCCGAGTGAAAATGAGTCTTGACTTTTTACTCCCTGCGGTCGTGAGATAGTTGTTTCTTTTTTGTCAAGAACCGAGGTCTTCCGAGCTCTGCGAAGCAAAAAAAGAAAAGGGAAATGTTTTTAATTGGGAATTGAAAGAAAAACTATGATTTGTTTATATTCGACTTAATATAAACATAATATCTTTTCGTATTTTGCGTTGATTTTCATAACCATCATGCGAAAACATTTCATAGCCATTTTTAGTTTATTAAGCTTCAGTAGTTTTGCTCAAGTTGGGGGAGATGATGTGTATGATTTTTTAAACCTAACTTCTTCTTCTAGAATTGCTATGCATGGCTCATCAATGCTTTCATTGAAAGAAAATGATCCTTCTATTGGTTTGGCAGCACCTTCTTTACTAGGCAAACACAACCACCAACAACTTTCGCTCAATTATATCAATTATGTAAGCGATATCAATTACGGATTTGCACAATATGTTCATCATGTGGATAGCCTTGCTACGTTCAGCGCAGCGATGCAATTTTTAAATTATGGAACCTTTCTAGAAACAGACGTTACAGGTGAAAAATTAGGCGAATTTTCAGCTGGAGATTATGCTTTAGTTTTAGGAGCAGGTAGAGAATTGGATTCTAATTTTTCTATTGGCGCCAATATGAAATTGATTTATTCGGATATGCGAATTAACCAATCATTCGGTATAGCTTTTGACGCCTCTGCTTCTTATAATAAAATATCAAAAGGATTTTGTGCAACTTTCTTAATGAAAAATATGGGAACACAAATTAAACCCTATTACGAAGGACATCGCGAAAAATTGCCATTCGAAATTCAATTAGGAGTGACCAAAAAATTGAAATATGCACCTATACGTTTTTCAGCATTATTGACCAACTTACAGCAATGGAAATTGACCTACATTGACCCCACTATTCAAACGCAAATTGACCCCACAACAGGTGAGGAGATACTTCCAGAAGAACCAGGGTTTTTGAATAATGCTTTACGACATTTTGTATTTGGAGCTGAATTTCTATTAGGTAAAAATTTCTATTTTGGAGGATCTTTCAATTATAAAATGCGTCAAGAATTACGTTACCTCGATAAACCCGGAATTGTTGGTTTTGGTTTTGGTGCAGGAATGAAAATCAAGAAATTTCAAATTGGCTACGCATTAAATAAATACCATTTAGCAGGAGCAGCAAATACGATCACCATTGCTATGCGTTTGAGCGATTTTAAAAAGGTGAATTGAGAACATGTTTTTTGCCTCGAATTTCAAAGATTTTCTCGGATTAATTTCTCAAATTTAAGATGACATTGTTAATATTAAGGCTAATGCATTTAAAATAAAAAAATTAACTTCATTAACAAAAAATCATCAAAGCATTTTGGATGAATGCAGAACAACAGCCAGAAAAAGCGATTTTATTCCATGAGCGAGATCCAAAAAAATGAAAACTCTAAAGAAATTTCAGCATCTTTTTCTAATTCTACACCCAAACCATTGGCAAAAAGAGAGGTTAAAGAAACCAATTTTTATATTTTGAATAATGTGAAATGCACAGCAGTTTTATTGGAATTAGGTTTTTTATCGAATACAAAAGACCGTGATTATTTAACCAGCCAATTGGGGCAACAACGAATCGCAGAGATGATTCTTAAAAATATGGAGGCGAAATAAAAAAGATCAATCTTCTCTAATGATAATATGGATAGCAAGTATAAACGCATCTATTTCGTCTTTTACTTCTATAATTGGTGCATTTTTCAAAATACGAGTAAGCTCTTTTGAAACTGATTTTGTACACGGCCCATCAATACCATCCATACCTCTTAAAACTTTAGTTTGACTAAAATTTCCAATACTGTCTTTACTGATTTCAAAACACACTTTTCCTTGGTATTGCATTTCTACACACATTTCAGAATACTTAAAATTCTTTTGGATAGTGACTCTTAAATCAGAAGAATCATTACTCTTGGTAAGTGGTAAAATATCGAATTGAAGACTGTCTTTTACATAAAAAATATCGCTCACAATTATTTCAGTGGAATATCTAGTGAAATGAACTTCCTGAATATGACAATGCAATCGATCATTAGTTGGAACCACCATCGCTTTTTCTTGATTTTTACATTGCGAAAAAAGTAGAGTAGTGAGCATTAATAAAATGGAAAATCTATTTCTCATATTTGAATGATGCGAAATAAGGCTAAATTCCATAAAAAAAGGGAGCCTCTCGACTCCCTCATTATTCATTTTACATTTCTACAATTTACATTACCCTTCAGTTCCAGGATTCTCTTCTTCTTTTTTCTTAGAGGATTTTTTTGCTTTAATCACTTTAATAATCAATTCTTGTTTCTCTTTATCTAAAGAAACATTGATTGTATCACCTTCGCTAAGATTTGATTTAATAATCTCTTCCGCCAATGGATCTTCTAAGTATTTTTGAATAGCACGCTTCAATGGGCGAGCACCAAATTTCTCATCAAATCCTTTATCAGAAATAAAATCTTTCGCGTCTTCAGAAAGTTCAATTTTATATCCCAAATCATGTAATCTAGAATATAATTTTTTCAATTCAATATCAATAATCAAATGAATATCTTCTCTCTTAAGCGAGTTAAACATCACCACATCATCAATACGATTTAAAAACTCTGGAGCAAAAGCTTTTCTCAACGCAGATTCAACTACCCCTTTATTGTCTTTTTCAACCGTGTCAGTTTTTGCTTTTGTACCAAAACCAACACCTGAACCGAAATCTGATAATTGACGAGCTCCGATATTCGAAGTCATAATGATAATTGCATTGCGGAAATCAATCTTTCTTCCCATTGAATCGGTCATCTGACCATCATCTAGCGCTTGCAATAATAAATTGAAAACATCTGGATGAGCTTTCTCAATTTCATCTAATAAAACAATAGAGTAGGGACGTCTTCTTACTTTTTCAGTTAACTGTCCACCTTCTTCGTATCCCACATATCCTGGAGGCGCTCCAATTAATCTGGATACGGCGAATTTCTCCATGTATTCACTCATGTCAATTCTCACCAATGCATCTTCGCTATCGAAAAGATATTTAGCTAATTCTTTTGCTAACTGTGTTTTTCCAACACCGGTAGGACCTAAGAATATGAATGAACCAATCGGTTTGTTGGGATCTTTCAATCCTGCACGATTTCGCTGAATAGCTTTCACCACTTTGGCTACCGCTTCTTGTTGGCCGATTACCGAATTTTTCAATTGGTCACCCATCACCATTAAACGTCCACTTTCTTTTTGGGCTATTCGCTGAACAGGAATTCCTGTCATTTGTGCCACTACCTCAGCCACATTGTCTTCAGTAACGGTTACGCGATGAGATTTTGATTCTTCTTCCCATTTACGTTTTGCCGCTTCTAATTGTTCCTGCAATTGACGCTCAGTATCTCTTAATTTAGCTGCTTCTTCGTATTTCTGAGAACGAACCACATTATTTTTTTCTTCTTTAATGTCTTCAATTTTCTTTTCAATTTCCAAAATCGCAGGTGGAACATTTATATTAGATAAATGCACTTTTGATCCTACCTCATCCAATGCATCAATTGCTTTATCTGGAAGGTGACGATCGGTGATATAACGAGCAGTTAATTTCACGCAAGCATCAATTGCTTCTTTGGTATAAGTTACATTATGATGATCTTCGTATTTCTCCTTGATATTTCCAAGAATTTGAATCGTTTCGTCAATGTTAGTTGGTTCAACAATTACTTTTTGGAATCTTCTTTCCAAAGCACCATCTTTCTCAATATACTGACGGTATTCATCTAAAGTAGTAGCACCAATACATTGAATTTCTCCTCTGGCCAAAGCGGGTTTGAACATATTTGAAGCATCCAATGAACCAGAAGCTCCACCAGCACCAATAATGGTATGAATTTCATCAATGAAAAGAATCACATCTGGAGATTTTTCCAATTCATTCATTACGGCTTTCATTCTTTCTTCAAATTGTCCGCGATATTTAGTTCCTGCTACTAAGGAAGCAAGATCTAAAGAAACCACTCGCTTATTAAAAAGAACACGAGAAACTTTACGTTGAACAATTCTTAGCGCCAAACCTTCGGCAATTGCAGATTTTCCAACACCAGGTTCTCCAATGAGAATTGGGTTGTTTTTCTTTCTACGAGAAAGGATTTGACAAACACGTTCAATTTCGGCTTCACGACCCACAATTGGGTCAAGCTTGCCATCCTCGGCAGATTTGGTTAAATCACGACCGAAATTATCAAGAACAGGAGTTTTTGATTTTGAATCAGTTTTACGTTGGCTTTGTGAAAATGAATCACCAGCCGTTTCATCGTCATCGTCTGCCGGATTATTCGACATTTCCGAGCGAGGGTAGTTGTTTTCTTTGTGCATTTTTTCGAGTTCTTCTTTAACGGTTTCGTAGAAAATGTTATTTTTTTGAAGACTTTTTGTAGCCAAATTATCTTCGTCCTTCAAAATCGAAAGTAATAAATGTTCGGTTCCAATGATATTACTTTTGAAAAGTTTAGCTTCGAGATAAGTAATCTTCAAAACTTTTTCGGCCTGACGAACCAATGGAATGTTGCCCATATTCACGGCTTTTCCGGTTCCTACATTTAAATTACGCTCCATCGATTTACGCAATTCTTTGGTGTCAAGACCTAATGTTTTTAGTATTTTAATTGCTTTGCCTTCTCCTTCACGAATAAGACCGAGCATCAGGTGTTCTACTCCGATATAATCATGTCCCAGTCTTAATGCCTCTTCGCGACTGAATGTAATCACATCTTTCACCCTAGGTGAAAATTTTGCTTCCATGTTGTTGTTCTCCCTCTTTTGTTTTGTTAGTTCCTTCACACAAGAATCATCCCAAATTTACGAATTTCAGTTGTACATTTTGTTTACGTTCCCTAAGTTGTTAACAGGGTCTTGATAACTTCCTTGTTTTAACAGATTTTTGTTTAAAAATGTGGATAAAAAATACCCCTTTCCCGAGAGAAAAAACTGTACTTTCGACCTCCTTTGAAAAAGGGAATAACAATAATTATGCAAATTGATAACTAAGACTTTATGGCAGAAGGAACTGGAGAACGGATAATCCCCGTAAACATTGACGAAGAAATGAAATCAGCCTACATTGATTATTCAATGTCGGTTATTGTATCACGTGCCTTACCAGATGTTCGTGACGGACTCAAGCCAGTACACAGACGTGTGCTTTTTGGTATGCAGGAATTAGGTGTAATGTCTAACAAGGCTCATAAGAAATCTGCTAGAATTGTCGGGGAAGTGCTCGGAAAGTATCACCCACATGGAGATACTTCAGTTTACGACACAATGGTTCGTATGGCTCAACATTGGTCATTACGTTACCCAATGGTTGATGGACAAGGAAACTTTGGGTCGGTAGATGGTGACAGTCCTGCAGCAATGCGATACACTGAAGCTCGTCTTTCAAAAATAGCCGAAGAAATGTTGGCTGATATTGACAAAGAGACAGTCGATTTTCGCCCCAATTTTGATGATTCGTTGGAAGAACCAACGGTTATGCCGGCTGGTTTCCCCAATCTTTTAGTTAATGGATCTTCGGGAATTGCAGTAGGTATGGCCACTAACATGCCGCCTCATAACCTTTCCGAAGTGATTGACGGAATTGTAGCCTATATCGATAATCGTGATATTGATATTGCAGGTTTGATGAATTATGTAAAGGCTCCTGACTTCCCAACTGGTGGCATTATTTATGGTTACGAAGGGGTGAAAGCCGCTTTTGAAGAAGGTCGTGGTCGCGTAGTGATGCGTGCAAAAGCAGGATTCGAAGTAGTGAATGGTAAAGAAGCCATCATCATTACCGAGATTCCTTATTTGGTGAACAAAGCCGAAATGATTAAGAAAACGGCTGACCTAGTTGAAGAGAAAAAAATCGAAGGTATTTATGATATCCGAGATGAATCAGATAGAACAGGAATGCGTATCGTTTATGAATTAAAGCGCGATGCTATTCCAAATGTTGTATTAAATAAATTATTTAAGTACACATCTTTACAGTCTTCATTTTCAGTAAGTAATATTGCTTTAGTAAATGGTCGTCCTTTAACTTTAAACTTAAAGGATATGATCGTTCATTACGTGGCTCACCGTCATGAAGTGGTGGTTCGCAGAACGAAGTTTGAATTAAAGAAAGCAGAAGAAAGAGCACATATTTTAGAAGGATTAATCATTGCATCCGACAATATCGATGAAGTTATTGCCATCATTCGTAAATCTTCAAGCCCTGATGAGGCGCGTGAGAACTTGATGGTGCGTTTTAGTTTGAGTGAAATTCAATCTAAAGCGATTGTTGAGATGAGATTACGTCAGCTTACTGGTCTTGAGCAAGATAAACTACGCTCAGAACATGCTGAATTAATGGTTTTAATTGCTCGTTTGAAAGGACTTTTAGATAACGAAGAATTAAGAATGGCGGTAATCAAAGACGAAATGATTGCCATCAAAGCGAAGTTTGGAGAT
>JBIPLT010000401.1:0-2763 GCA_044368255.1 Flavobacteriales bacterium | reverse complement strand
AAGCGGCCCAGTGCGCCACCTGCCGCGAGGAACTGTTTATAGACGGGGAGTGCGGGGAAGGCGCCCTCTGCGGGTACGCTTGGGGCCTCGGGTTGTTGCGTAATGGGCTGAGCGTGTGCGGCGAGCGCCTCGGGCGTCTGGTGCTTGAAGATATCGCGCACGCTAAAGGCGAGATCCTGCGCGCGCGCGCGGCTTACGAGCCGGATGGCGGAGATGGAGTCGCCACCGATCGAGAAGAAGCTGTCATCGATGCTGACGTTGGGGTGAGAGGTGATCTCCTCAAAGAGGGTGCACAGCAGGGCCTCGGCTGGGGTGCGCGGGGCACGCCAGCCCTGAGCGTCGCGCTCGAGCTCGGGCTCGGGCAGCGCACGTCGATCGAGCTTGCCGTTGGTCGAGAGCGGAAGCGCTTCGAGCCAGACAAAGGCCTGCGGGACCATGTAGTCGGGCAGCACGCTCGAGAGGCGCGTGCGCAGGGTCTGCGTCTCGGGCCGGGCGTGGTCCGCGCGCGCCACGAGGTAGGCGATCAGGCGCGCGCTGGCGTCCGCGCGCGTGTCGTGCGCGGGTTTGCGCGCGATGACGGCAACCTGCGCGAGCTCGGGGCACTGGGCGATGAGCGCACTCTCGATCTCTGCGAGCTCGATGCGGAATCCTCTGATCTTGACCTGATCGTCCGCGCGTCCGATGTAGACGAGCGCGCCATCAGCGCGACGCCGTGCGAGATCGCCGCTGCGGTACATGCGCGCACCGGGCGCCCCGAACGGGCAGGCCACAAAGCGCTCAGCGGTGAGCCCGGCGCGACCGAGATAGCCACGCGCCAGACCCGCACCAGCGATGTAGAGCTCGCCCACCACGCCCTCGGGCACGGGCTCGAGCCAGGCGTCGAGCAAGTAGGTAGCAAGATCTGAAATTGGTTCACCAACAGGACTCAGCTCAGATTGCGCATCCGATTCAATTAGTGGCTGATAGGTGACATGAACGGTTGTCTCTGTAATCCCATACATATTCACAAGACGGGGCTTGTTGTCTGGATAGTGTCTCCACCATGTTGCCAGTCGCGTAGGATTAAGAGCTTCGCCTCCAAAAATAACGGTCTTTAGCGCAAGAGGTACTGCAGCTGTTGATTGAATGGTGGCTTCTTCAGCTGCAAGCACATCGAACGCTGAGGGTGTTTGATTGAGTACGGTCACTCCATATTTTCTGATGAGTGCTAGAAACTCTGGAGTTGAGCGGCGGATATTATCCGGAACAATTAATAGTTTTCCACCAAACGCCAATGCACCCCATATTTCCCAAACAGAAAAATCAAATGCTGTTGAGTGAAATAATGACCAGACGTCGGTTTCATCAAAATAAAATTCGGTTTGGGTTCGCTCCATTAAACGCACAACGTTATGGTGTGTAATTGCCACGCCTTTGGGCTTACCTGTGCTACCAGATGTATATATAACGTAAGCTAAATTTTGACTAGTAAGTGGATAGACTCGTTCATCATTTTGTATCGGTTTGTCAGAGTAAGTTAATCCCGACCCCGAAAAACTTTCGGTCGATAGGAGAATTGGGTTTACAAACGCAGGTGATTCAATTTGATCTAGTAATTTTTGATGAATTTCAAAGCTAGTTATAAGAAGACCCGCCTGACTGTCTTCAATGGTGTAATTGATTCGAGTGATCGGGTAGTCCGGATCAATAGGAACATATGCAGCGCCTGCCTTGAGGATGCCTAAAATAGATACGATTAATTCGATGCCTCGTTCAAGTAATATGCCAACTCTATCCTCAGGTCCAATCCCTCGACTTATCAACTGTCTTGCTAATTGGTTAGAAAACCGATCAAGATCTTTGTATGTCGTAAAGCTAGGGTTGCTTTCATTGTCTTCAAATAGTATGGCAATGGAGTTTGGTGAACGACTGATTTGTTGTTCAAATAAATCTGTCAGACAAAACTCAGTCAGTGTTTCGTGAAATTTTGAACCGCGACCCCGTGCTAAAAGTTTTTCTTTTTCTACTTGACTGATAAGAGGTAGATTTCCGACTAATTCATTTGGATTAGTAATCGAAAAAAGAATGTTTTCAAATGCAATGGTCCAGGACTCAACACTTTTCCGATCAAATAAGTCTGAATCGAATTCAAAACCACCCTTAATTTCACCTGATGTTTCAGGCGTTAAAAGCAGCGTCAGATCAAACTTTGCTTTAAGCATTCTGACAGGCTCAGGTGTTGTTGATACGCCTGCGAGCATTAGCACAGGAGATCCCTGTGTTTGAAACGACAGCATTGTTTGAAATACAGGTGTTTGTGACAGCGAGCGTTCGACGCCTAATTCTTCTACTAACTTTTCGAAAGGTAAATCATGATCTGTCAATGCAGACTGAACACTTTCTCGCGCATGGTTAATTAGGTCTGCAACGGTGCTCGTAGGATCGATTGAGATTGGTAAAGCAAGTGTATTAACAAACAACCCTATCAACTCTTCTACTTCCACCTGGTCTCTGCCCGACACCGGGGTACCGATTACGAGATCGGTTTGGTTTGTTAAACGGCTTAACAAATATCCATATGCAGCAAGTAGTACTGCAAAGAGTGTTGTATTTTGCTGTTGAGCAAGGCGCTCGAGTTTTTGAGTGACCGACGCGCTAATTGTTAAATCAATAAAATCAGCTCGCCTGAATCTATCATCTAGTCTTGTTTGGTCCAGAGGTAAATTCAAACTATCTGGTAAATTGCCCAAACGTTTACATGCACGTTCAACTTTACTCTTTAGG
>JBIPLT010000351.1:0-2767 GCA_044368255.1 Flavobacteriales bacterium | reverse complement strand
GATGGAAAGAATAGGCATACCCACGGTTAAAGTGTCGCCTTCTTTCACATAAATATTTTCTATCACTCCATTGGCCATGGCAAAAGCTTGGTATTGATTTACACTTTTTACCACGCCCACGGCATATACCGACTCAGTTACGGGTGCTTCGTTGGGAGATATGGTTTCTTTTTTTTCCCTGCATGAATTTAGAATAATGCAACTGATAATGAAAGTGAGAATTTTATAGGGGTTCATAACAAAGTGTAGATAGAATTCATACAAATGTCTGATGCTTTCCGATAGCAAAACATGACCATAGTCAGTTAAATTTACTCCACTTGGAGAATAAATTAAAAAGAAAAATATAAAGTAGGAGGGATGTAAAAGAAAATTTTTTTAATGTAAAAGAAGATTTTTTTCAACATTAAGGCAGGAAGTAAAGATTAAGGCATTAAGGTTTACTTGTTATTGTATTTTCTTAATGTCTTAATGGTTTTCCTTAATTTCTTAATGTTAAAATGGTTTTCTATCTACTTTTTACGTTTCGCGTACAGCATCATTCCCTCATCATAATTGCCATTATAGGAAATTCTAAATGGTAAAGCCTTATTATTTTCACTTGCCTCGAGTGCTTTTTTTAAATCAGGTTGATAACCCCAGGAGAGATCAGAAATCACTTTGGTATACGTACCCCACATTTCGATATCATAAATTTTTGTATTCAAATTTTTTAGAGGCATTCCTGTATCATCTTGTAAAATTTTATGACTGTTATTTAGAATCAAATTGCGAATGATAGCGAAATTTTTGTGTGATGGCACATACGATGCCGCTTTGAAATAGGAATTAAACGGCGCCATATTCTCAATGAAAGCGGTGAATTCTGGTTTGTCTTTTAATTTAGAATCCATGATATCGGCAGAGAAATAATACACATATTTTAATTGTTGAGCCGCGGAATCAGTAATTCCCACTCTCATTCCATTTATTTTTCCGGAAGTTGAAGTAGGTTTTTTACCTGTTATATAAAACGAACTATCTTTTGCCATATAACCATAATCAATCGAACATATGCTATAATTTTCACGAGCCATGAACATCAACATCATGTGGATATTTCCGTTTAAAACAGTTTTTGAAAAATCGGTACTCATATGCGCAGTAACAAAATATCCCGCTTTAAGCAAATAACGCATTGAACCTCGAATAGAATTCAAATATTCGTTCACAGCTGTTTCTTTTAATGACGTTACTTCAGTTACCGATCCGCATTTTTCTAATCCCATTAAAACATAATGTGATGCTTTTGGAAAAAATCGACTTCCAAACAAAAAATCTGGACCTGAGAAAGTATACATGCAAGGCAAAGTATCTGAATCTTCCATGATACTTTTTTCTGTTGCCCAGTTTACCATTACATCCAATGTAGAATCTTCGAGTTGTTTCCAAACTTCAGAGGTGAAATCGCGATGAGTTTTATACAAATCTTTTTCCTGTAATTTTTGATAGGTTTCCGTCTGGCAATCCATCCCCGCAATAAAACGAGAAAGTTCGGTGAGATTGGTGTCGATGGTGATTTGAGCAGTTGCTGACAGAGTGAGAATTATAGTTAGTGCAAAAAAGAGGTATTTTTTCATTTAGCAAATGTAATATGAAATGTTAAACAAAAGTATTGAATTAGCATACTTTTTAATTTTAGAACTTTCTAAACTTTACAACTTTCTCCCTATCTTGGCGCCGTGAAAGCAAGAACCCTCAAAAAAAACAAAGTAAACGTAGTCACCCTCGGCTGTTCCAAAAATATTTACGATTCAGAAGTATTAATGGCTCAACTCAAAGCCAATAAGTTTGAAGTTGAACACGAGAGTGAGTCGAACGATTCTTCAATTATTATTATCAATACTTGCGGTTTCATAGAAAATGCGAAACAAGAAAGTATCGATACCATCATTCAATATGCCGATGCCAAAGAAAGAGGTTTAGTGGACAAAGTGTATGTGACAGGATGTTTGAGTGAGCGTTATAAGGATGATTTAAAGAGTGAAATTCCCGAAGTAGATGCGTGGTTTGGCACAAGAGATTTGCCGAGATTACTCAAAACATTAAAAGCGGATTATAAACACGAATTGATAGGTGAGCGCTTACTCACTACTCCTTCTCATTTCGCTTATTTCAAAATTGCTGAAGGCTGCGATCGCCCTTGTTCGTTTTGCGCCATTCCCTTGATGAGAGGGAAGCATGTCTCTACCCCGATGGAAGAACTCGTGGCACAAGCCAAAAATCTAGCTAAAAATGGAGTCAAAGAAATCATGTTGATTGCGCAGGACCTTACTTTTTATGGTTTGGATTTATACAAAGAAAGAAAATTGGCAGAACTGGTTCGTCAATTATCAGCAGTAGAAGGCATCGAATGGATTCGTTTGCATTATGCTTTTCCGGCAGGTTTTCCAATGGATGTTCTAGATGTAATGAAGGAAAAAAACAATGTGTGTAATTATCTCGATATGCCATTGCAACATACATCTACCAAAATGTTGAAAGCGATGCGCAGAGGAATTACCAAGGAGAAAACAACAGAATTAGTCAATGACATTAGAAATAAAGTTCCGGAAATTGCTATCCGCACAACTTTAATTACCGGTTATCCCGGAGAAACAGAAGAAGATTTCCAAGAAATGTGTGAATGGGTGGCCGAAATGAAATTTGATCGATTGGGTGTTTTTCCTTATTCTCACGAGGAAAATACGCATGCTTATCTTTCAGTTGACGATGTGCCGGCAGAGGT
>JBIPLT010000123.1:0-8943 GCA_044368255.1 Flavobacteriales bacterium | reverse complement strand
CGATTAATTTTCCTTCAACGGTAAAAAGTTCCGCATTTAAATTTCCTTTTGATTCGGTAAACCAATCAATAGAAATCTGATTACTTGAATTTATATATATAGTTGTATTACCATCTAATTCAGAACAAGGACTAACAGTAATGGTAGGAAAAAATACATGATTACCGTTCATGTCGATTTGTTTAATTCTATAGTAAACTAATTGATTATTTTGAGACGGGTCAGTGAAAGTATACTCCATCATTTGAGCACTGTTACCTGCAGCATTTAAATCACCAATCGGAAAGAAATAACTTCCATTAAAACTTTTTTCAACAGTATAAGATGAAGTGTTTGTTTCGGAAGCGGTGCTCCATTTAATTAAACTTTGATTATTTATACAGAATCCATTTATGGAAAGCAATTCTACAGGTAAAATGGATTGGAGATCTACTAAAACCCAAGCCTCATGAAATTCTGCAGGTGGAATATCAACTCCCAAAACTTGATTGGTTACTATATTTGCTCCTCCATAATAAATTGCCGTATTAGTAAAATTCCCTTCCCAAGTATTGGCAGCATCATTCCATCGTTGCGCAACTAAATTAGCCTCTGTAATAGTGTTCGTTACGCTTAGTTCACTTGGGTTATCAACGTATCCAAATGTTAAATTTACGTCTGGTTTGGTAGTATAGGTATTGTTCATCATTAACCAATAACGATCTGCTACAAAAAGTGAATTATCGGCTGGCACATTATCTGCATCCGTCATATGCGTAACCATAGATGCCCATGGAATATTCATATCCGTAGTAGTTTCATAGGTGCTAAAGTCAATTAATCCTGCTCCAGTTCCTGCTCCAGTTATTTGAACAGATAAAGGAAATTTTGTATTTGTAGTGGCAGGATTAGAGGTAAATGGAAGAATATAAGTTCCTGTGTTGGTTCCAATATTCCATCTTAATTTATTGTATTCATTTTCAGAAACCAAGTTTCCTCCACTTCCAAGAGTAGTAACAGCATTAGCATTAGGGTTGGCTACAACTATATATATAGGAGTGGCTAATGTGCCGCCGTTCATACGAACGTATGCGTTGTCATTAATGACAACCCTTGCTTGTGATTGAGAGGGTGTGGCTGAGATTCCAATCGCCAATGATAAAAATATAAACTTGAGCTTTTTCACGATGCCAAGTTATAAAAAAAAATGACTTTAGTTATTAATCTCAGTTAATTTATGACGAAAATTTTTCATTAATTATTGTAATCCTAATTCCTTTTTAACTAATTCTAAAATATCATCAGCTAGATTTTTGGCATAAATGATGTTGCCAAAACTAGAATCCAAAACGTAATCATATTTGTTTTTTTTAGCTACAGAATTTATGGCGTCTTGCATTTTTTTGCGAATAGGCGCTAATAGTTCTTCTCTTTTTTTAGTAAGATCTGATTCGGCTTCTTTTTTAAATGTTTCCATTCTTGCCTGTCTGCTTTCAATGTCTTTTACTAAATCTGCTTTTATTGCTGGTGTTGATTTGTCATCACTTTTATAATTGGCAATTAAAACTTCAATTTCTTGGTTCATTTTACTAAAGTGCTCAGAGTAGGATTGATTTAATTGCAGTAAGACAGAGTCAGCAGATTTTTTTTCAGGCATTAAATCCCAAAGTAACATGGTATTGATATTAGCTGTATTACTTTTTTGTGAAAATAGGGTTAAGCTACTAATGAAAAAAACGATTGTGAGTGTAAATTTTAACATACAATTTAATTTAAGATACTAAAATAAAACAAAAATGTCGGATAGCTTTCACTGATCCGACATCTTTTAAAAATATTCTGAATTATTTTTTCTCTTCAGCTTTTGTAGATTCTTTTGTAGTTGAAGTAGATTTAGTTGCAGCTCCATCTTTTTTGCAACATGAAGCGCCAGCTTTGCTATCTTTTGAGCAAGCTTCTTTTTTTGCCTCAGACTTCTCTGTTTTTGTTGACTTCTTTTTCTTCTTTTCTTCTTCTCCACCATTGTTGATAATAGCGAATGTGGTTCCTGCTAATAGCATTAAACCTGCAGCAAAAATTAATTTTCTCATAGTTGTTTAGTTTTATGTAAAAATAGAAAAATTTTGATCACTATTACATGACTTCCATCAATTTTAATTGCCAAGAATTGTTAATCAAGGCTTAGATTCTGCGTCCTTCATACTCAAATTGATGCGTTTACGAGTGATATCCAAATCAACTATTTTCACCTTAACATGTTGATGTAATTGAACCACTTCTAGTGGATTAGACACAAAACGATCGGCTAATTGCGAAATATGAACTAATCCATCTTGTTTTACTCCAATATCAACAAAAGCACCGAAATTGGTAATATTAGTGATGATTCCAGGTAAAGTCATTCCAATTTGTAAATCTTCCATGGAATGAACCTGATCTGAAAATTCAAAAACTTTAGCATGTTTTCGTGGGTCTCTGGTTGGCTTTGCTAATTCTTTTAAAATATCATTCAACGTTTCAGAGCCTATTTTTTCATCTTTAAATTCATCAGGATTTACCTTTTTAATATTTTCACTATTTCCAACTAAATCGGATACTTTGCATTTTAATTTTTTAGCCATCTTGGCAACTATAGAATAGGATTCAGGATGAACAGCCGAATTGTCTAAAGGATTTTCACTTTCTTCAATTCTTAGAAAACCTGCACATTGTTCAAATGCTTTTTCGCCTAGTCGAGCTACTTTTTTTAGTTCTTCACGAGATTTGAAAATTCCATTTTCTTTTCGGTATTTAACGATGTTGTTGGCTAATTGCGGGCCAAGACCCGAAACATAAGTCAATAAATATTTACTGGCTGTATTCAAACTAACACCCACATGGTTCACGCAACTTTCCACAATAAAATCTAATTTTCCTTTTAGCAAATCTTGATCCACATCGTGTTGGTATTGACCTACACCAATACTTTTTGGTTCAATTTTTACTAATTCCGCTAATGGATCCATTAATCTTCTTCCAATGGAAACAGCACCTCTAACGGTAATGTCATGTTGTGGGAATTCTTCGCGTGCAATGGAAGACGCAGAGTAAATAGAGGCGCCCGCTTCATTTACAACAAATACTTTTACTTTTTCTTTAAATTGTATTCGTTGAATAAAATGCTCTGTTTCTCGTCCTGCTGTTGCATTACCAATAGCAATGGCTTCAATTTTATAAACTTCTACCAAATGAGAAATTTTCTTTATAGCCTCTGTCGTTTCTTTTTGAGGGGCATGCGGATAAATAGTAATGTTATTTAATAAATTTCCTTGTTCATCTAAACAAACAACTTTGCATCCTGTTCTGTATCCTGGATCAATGGCTAATATTCTTTTTCCTCCAAGTGGAGCTTGCAATAGTAATTGCTTAAGGTTTTCTGCAAAAACAAGAATGGCTTGTTCATCTGCTTTTAATTTTGCTTCACGAAGTGTTTCTGTTTCTAATGAAGGACGAATAAGTCTTTCATAAGCTTCTTTACAAGCTTTAGCGACTATTTCGGAGGATTTATTCTTACTTTTTACAAATGTATCTTCAATGATTTTTATGGCGGCAACTTCATCAGGTTCGGCATAAACTCTTAAAAAACCTTCTTTTTCTCCTCTCAAAATGGCCAATAATCGATGCGAAGGACATTTATTCAATAATGATTGATGATCAAAATAATCTTTAAACTTTTCTGCTTCAACAATTTTTGATTTAATTACTTTAGAACGTAATTCTGCATTTCGTTGGTAAAATTCTCTAAGTTTTTTTCTTAAAAGTGGATTCTCACTAAATTTCTCTGCTAAAATATCTACAGCACCAGCAATTGCTTCTTCTTCATTGGGAATTTTGTCTGAAAAATATTTTTCAATAACGGATTCTATATCCTTTTCATTTTGTTTGAGAATGGTTTCCGCTAAGGGTTCTAATCCATTTTCTTTAGCAATCGAAGCTCTTGTTTTTCTTTTTGGCTTATAAGGAAGATATAAATCGTCTAGTTCGATTGGATCAAAACAATTATCAATTTTTGATTTTAATTCAGGCGTTAATGCATTTTGTTCGTTTATAGTTGAAAGAATATTTACCTTTCTTTTCACCACTTCACGAAAACGAATCAAATCATTTTTTATTCTTTCAATTTGAACTTCATCTAAACTCCCTGTATTTTCTTTGCGGTATCTGGCAATAAATGGGATAGTAGATCCTTCATCCAATAACTGAATGGTTCCAATAATTTGTTTGGATGAGATGTTTAATGTTTTGCTTAAATAGTCAATTTCTGTCATTTACAAATGTAAATAGAATAGAAATTACAACAATCAAGATTTTATCACCAAAAAAAAGCCATTCTTTTCAGAATGGCTTTCAGTAATTTGAATATTATTTTATCTAATTAAAGTGACTGAACCAACATTTTCATGACGTGAATCATCGAAAGCGCTTCTTGATTTAATCTTCCAAACATAAACATCTACTTTGGATTTTAATCCACCTTCAGTTCCATCCCATCCTTGACCCAATTGAGTGGTTTGAAAAATCAATTCACCCCAACGATTAAAAATCATGAATTCGTAATTAGTAGCACTTATTCCATCGCCTAGTGGAGTTAAAACATCATTTAATCCGTCATTGTTTGGTGAAAAGGCATTTGGAACATACAAAGTATAAATTCCATTAATGATGATGGTTTGTTCGGTAGTATCTGTACAACCATTTGCGTTAGTAACTATTAATGATACCACATAATTACCCGGATTATCATTAGGGAAGAAGAAACTCGGATTAGTGCTGGTTGAAGTTCCTAATCCACCAAAATCCCAAAGACTTTGATTGGCATCTATAGATGTATTTGTAAATACAACAGTAGAATTAAATAAATCAGTTGGTTGTGGAGTAGGTATAAAATCAGCAATTGGGTAATCGAAAACACAAATATAATCAGCAACTGTAGTTGAACTAACACAACCGTTTGGTGAAGTAACTTGCAGGGTCACATCATAACATCCAGGTGTGATATAATTATTATTTGCATTCAATATTTGTGTAGATGAATTACCATTTCCAAAAGTCCATGTTACAGAAGAAACATCAGCAGGGTTAGTAGTGTTTAAGAAATTAACTGGTACAGGATAACATCCGCTCAAATTATCACCAATGAAAGATGGAACAGGAACAGGTGCATGCGTAAGTGTTACGCAATCATTCACACTTGGAGTAGAACATCCATCAGTAACGGTAACACAAAATACATCAGGTGTTGCCGAACTTGTAGTCATGGTTGCAGTTGTACTTACGGTTGCACCCAATGAATTTGTCCAAACAAAATTATAAGGTCCTCCATTACCGCCAGTAACTGTTGCATCAAACGTTACTGTGGAACCAGGACATACTAACGTGTCATTTGAAACTACCAATGTAAGTGGAGGATTAATGGTAATACAAATTTGATCTCCTAATGCAGCCGCACATCCATTTGCATCAACTGCTGTTACATTGTAACAAGTATTTAAAGTAGGTGCTACTGTATGTGGACCATTACCCACTAAACCATTATCCCAGGCAAAAGTGTAAGGAGAAGTTCCGCCTGCGCCTGTGGCAGCAATCGTAGCGGTTCCATTTATACAAATAGTTTGATCATTTGATGCAGTAACAGTAACTGGAGAGGGTTCAGTTAAGGTGAAAGTAGTATCGTTTGTACATCCAGTTGCATCTATAGATTCGATGGTATAAACACCAGCTGGTAAATTGGTCAATGCATCAGTAGTTGTAACACCCGGTGTAGTTTGAATTAAATTTCCACCTGCATCATACCAATTTACAGTGTATGGAGTAACTGTTCCTTGAACAGTAGCGGTAATTGAACCATCCGTTCCACCATTACATACTATGTTAGTTCCTACAGGAATTGGAGGGTCACAAGTTGGGCAGTTTGTATTAATAGTAACGGTAGATTGATCTGAGCAACCACCATTAATATTGGTTACGGTTACTGTGTAAGTTGTAACAGGACTTACTGGAGATGCAATTGGGTTCTGAATCGTTGCGTTATTTAAAGTTGATGAAGGTGTCCAAGCAAATGTAAAGTCGGCTGGATCTGGAATTGATGGACAAGTAGAAAATCTTGTTACCGGACGATTTAATCCTGTTCCGAATCCAGATAATTCAGGACAAACAGCAGTTCCATCACTATTTATCCATGAACTTGAAATAAATGATGTGGTTGTCCAATTAACGATACTGTTGGTTGTGTAAGTAAATTGAGCAGTCCAATTATAACAAATTTCAACTACTAAATTTGAAGTTCCATCCCATTCGTAGGCGGTTGCAAATGTGTGCATATTCCAACCAACATTCACTGTTGTATTTTGAGGTCCATAAACGGTGGTTAATCCAGGAATGAAAGTAGTGGTTAAAGCAGTTGCATTTGTACAACCAATCTTAATAGTATAGCTAGGAAATGTAGTTAATCCACCTAAAGCGGTAATTTGCCAGCCGATTTGAGTGATTTTTCCTCCAATGAATCCCATTGCATTTAATTCTGCGGCAGTGTATAAAAACTGATGTTTTTCATTTGCATAAAAATTCCCGTAAGGTGTAGGATAGGAATAATTAGTGTTGGCACCTGTTACATTTCCTTGAGTTAGTGTGCTAGCTGGACCAGAACATCCACCTGAAGTTGATAAACCACAGGAAGCAGGAATTCCTCCTCCTAAATCAACATTTAATTGAGAAGTTTGTCCGCAAGGAACATTAATTACAGATGCAGAAGCTGTAACTGTTGGAGGGTAATATGGAGCAACAACAATGGTTACTTGATCTGTCTTAACACATCCATTAGGACTTGTAATATTTACTGTATAAGTATAGGTTCCCGGTACAGTAACGGTTACTGTTGGATTAGCAATAGTTGTACTACTTAAATAAGTCGCAGGTGACCATGAATAAGTGTAAGCACCTGCAGGAGATGGGGTAATATTTATTTGAACAGGATCAGCTAAACATGATGTTCCTGATGATTGTGTTAATGTAAAGGTAAAATCAGGAACTACGGTAACCGTAATTTGATCTGTATTTACACAACCACCCGATAAATTTGAAACTACTTGATAAGTTGTAGTGACTGCAGGATTAGCAGTTGGATTTGAGCAATTCGTGCAAGAGAAATTAGCAGGAGTAATTGGAGAACCAGAGATAACAGTCCAATTAAAATTAGTTCCGCCACTTCCTGTTAACTGAGTTCCTACTCCTAAACACATAATTTCATCAGGACCAGCATAGGTACTCGTAATTACATTTACCTCCACAGGAAATGTATTTATACCCGTAATTGGACATGCATTATCTTCCACTGTAAATGAAATGGTGCTTAATGTTGGATCTCCAGGTTGCACAGTATAACAAACGTTTGCGGTAACAGGATTTGTTCCTGTTAAAGTTAGCACAGCTGTTGGGAAAATAGTATTTAAATTTGAGGTAACAATTAATGTATTTGAGGCATCGGTATCACTAAAAATAAGATTGAAACAAAAACTATCTCCTTCACACACCTGAATTGAATTTCCACCCGTAACACCACCGCTACCTGTGTAATTGGTAATTCCACCAACTGGATTGTTAGGAACAATATTGGTACAAGTAATTACTTCGTATTGAAAATCCTGCACGATTGTACCAACTAAATTTCCATTAGCATCATATTCTTGAATTAATACAGCCACCACATAATTTCCAGTTACAGTTGGTGTAAATGTAACTTGTCCAGTTGCAGGGTCAATGGTTATTCCAGGAATTGGCACAGTTGCACTAAAGCCACCATTATAAGTTACAGAAGTAGCTGGGCCAGTGGTCATGGCTGGAATGAAAGAATAAACCAATGTATTTCCGTCAGGATCATAAGCAGCCATATTAAAATTTACCACTTGATTAACGCAAACGTAAGGGATCGGTTGAGAGGCAATTTGAGCAGAGCTATTACAAGGGGCAGTGTTGTTATACAAGGTGGCCTCAAAATAATAACTGTCTTGTGCGCTTAGATTGTTTGAAGTATTTCTACAACATGAAGAATAAGAAAAGGTCCAGTTATCACATCCAGCAGGAAGCGTTACAATTTGTGTCCACTGATGCATCCAAACTCCTGGAAGATTACCGCCGTTACATTCGCTACTTCCAATTTGAGCCGGGCAAAGTTGAGAAACTTCTTGCTGATAGATAACATTTGGCAAAGTAGCACTAGTTAATCCTGCAATACCACAATCATTATTGATGGTGATGAATTGAGACCCGTTTCCTTCAAAGGCCGAGCCACAATCTTCATACAAGGTTAATGTAATTGCATATTGATTTGGTCCAACACATTCATAGGTAATGTTTCCTCCAGGTACATGCGATGCATAGGAAGATGTTGGTATTAGAAATAAGATTGAAAATGAGTAAAGTAAAGCTTTGATGAATTTCATTTTAATAAATTATGTTATTATGACGATTATTCAATTATTAGGTTGCCTGACGTTGATTACAAATTTAAATAATAATTTGAGGTTACCCTTCCAAAAATCGCTGATTATCAGAAAGTCAAGCATTTAGGTTAAATAAATAACATTAATAGTATCAGAAGTTAATATTTTATCAAGACAATTAAGTTAAGTTTGTGTGATGCTTAGAATTGGAATAACAGGCGGAATTGGGTCAGGCAAATCTACAGTGAGTAAAATTTTACAAACTATGGGTTATCCTGTATTTAATTCAGATGATCAAGCGAGAAAAATATTATTTCAATCAAAAGATTTACATGATAAATTGAAAGAAAATTTTGGTGAAGAAATAATTGTAAATGGAATTCCGGATAAAGTTAGCCTTGCTAAGATTGTTTTTTCTTCGAAAGAAAAATTAAAAATGCTAAATGAACTTATTCATCCTTTGGTGAGAATAAGTTTTGACGAATGG
>JBIPLT010000122.1:0-8951 GCA_044368255.1 Flavobacteriales bacterium | reverse complement strand
GATTCTGTTTTATTTTATTCATGTTGTTGGATTAATTTATACTACCAATTTTGAATATGGATTCAAAGATCTTCGTGTAAAATTACCCTTATTATTATTTCCCATTATTCTTGGCACCATTTCTATTAAAGACAAAAAAAAGCAAAATTTATTATTAGTTTTTTACATCCTGTCTGTCTTAATTTCTACTTTTTATAGCTTTCTCATTTACCAAAATGTGATTGTAATCGAAAGAGATTTTAATGATTCAAGAACTATTTCACGATTCATTTCTCATATTAGACTAAGCATGAATATATGTTTGGTCCTATTACTTTTGTATTTCTATTTCAAAGAATATAGCTCAAAAATATTTATTCTAATCAAATTACTAATTACTGTTTGGCTACTTTATTTCCTTTACATTTTAGAGTCAGCCACTGGAGTAATGATTCTGTTCTCTTGTTTATTGTTAGGTTGTATTTATTATGCGGTAAATTCAAAAACAGCCATTTTAAGAACCTTTTCTGTTACGTTATTTGCTGCCATTTTAATAATGACCGGCTTCTTTATTTATTTCGTAATTACCAATTATTATCAACCGCGAGATTTAGATATTTCTAATTTGGATAAGAGAACAAAAAGTGGAGAAGTGTATAATCATGATACCACTAATCTACAATTAGAAAACGGATATTATCTCTGGTTATATATTGCTCCGGTGGAGTTAGAAGAAGCATGGAACCAAAGAAGCGAATATTTTTACAATGCGAGTGATAAAAAGGGTCAACCGATAAAATGGACAGTAATACGCTATATTACCTCTAAGGGATTAAGAAAAGATCGAGAAGGTGTTTATGCTTTAACCAAAGAAGATATTTCTAACATAGAGAATGGAACTGCGACTATTGATGCCAACACTTCTTCTGGACTTGGAAAGCGAATAAAAGTAATCATGTATGAATTCGATTCCTATTTCAGAGGAATTACTCCCAATGGCAACTCTGTAACGCAGCGATTCGAATATTGGCGAATTGGTTGGAATCTCTTTAAGGACAATATGATTTTAGGAGTTGGAACAGGAGATATAAATGATGAATATCGAAAACAGTATCGGAAGGATAAATCAGAATTAATTTACAAATTTAGAAACCGCGCACACAATCAATTTTTAACTATTTTAATTTCATTTGGGATTTTTGGATTCGTAATTTTTATTGGTACATTGATCTTTCCGTTCTATAATTCTACTATCAGTTCCAATATTCTATACCTATTTTTTTTCACGCTAATTATCGTTTCCTTTATGGGAGAAGATACACTCGAAACTCAAGCGGGGGTAACCTTTTTTGCTTTTTTTAATTGTCTTTTTCTTTTCCAGATTTTCGATAAAAAAAAATCGGAATAAAATAAATTCAATTTATTCCTCTCGCCGCCTCTACTTTCTTCTTCATCTTTTCTAAATATTCCAAATCCCATTCTATGGTTTGCGTGGCTTTATTATATTTAGCTACTGCATAAGGTTCAATTTGCATAAATTCTAATTTAGCAAGGTTAATTCCAACGGTAGAAAAAAGTGCCATATCCAATTCCAACGGGAAACGAATTAAATCTTTCAAGCTAGCTTCTTTCACATCAATTCTCACAAACTTTATTGAATAGCCTTCTGCTACGAAATAAAGATCATACACATGTCCGACATAAAGCGAATCAAAAGTAAATGTTCCCTCAGCTCCAGTGGTATCTACTTTCACTAAATTATCATCCTTAAAAACTTGTAGATTGCATTTTGAAAGTTGTTCTTTCAATTCATTTTCCACTTTTCCCTTAATAACCACATGGCTATTTTGAGAAAAAGAAATGAAAAATGTCAATAAAAATGCAAGAGTAAATAATTGCTTTTTCATAGTATAAGTTAATTCAGTAGAGATGAATCCAAATATTATTCCAAAAAAGATTTGTACTACTTTTCAACTAAAGCATCCCAACCACGAGCCGTGATTTTTATCGCCTCATTATTCTGAGTCACCAATCTCGCAATATGTTGTTCATCGGTCATATGTCCAATAACGGTAAAATGCGGATTTCCCTTTATGCGATCATAGTCTGTTTGCTTTATGGTAAAAAGTAATTCATAATCTTCACCACCATTCAATGCGCAAGTAACGGGCTCCAAATTAAATTCTTCAGCAGAGGTCATCACACTTGGGTCCAAAGGAATTTTCGCTATATAAACATCACATCCACGCTTAGAGTTTTTACATAAATGAAGAAGTTCGCTCGAAAGTCCATCTGAAATATCAATCATGGAAGTTGGAATCACATTTAGTGCATGGAGGATTTCTATTACATCTTTTCTTGCTTCCGGTTTTAATTGTCGCTCAAGAATATAATCATGTCCTTGCAAATCGGGTTGCATATTTGGATTCGCTTTATACACTTCCTTCTCTCTTTCCAAAATTTGTAATCCCAAATAAGCCCCACCCAAATCACCAGAAACCACAATCAAATCATTCAATCCAGCACCACTTCTATAAGCAATTTTATTTTTTTTCACAGAACCTATAACGGTAATAGAAATAATTAAACCAGAAGTAGAAGTGGTTGTATCTCCACCCACTAAATCCACCTCATATTTATCACAAGCCAATAAAATTCCAGCATACAATTCTTCTACTGCTTCCAATGAAAAACGATTAGAAAGCGCCACCGAAACTGTAATTTGTTCGGCCGTTCCATTCATCGCACAGATATCAGAAATATTGACCATTACTGCTTTATATCCCAAATGTTTTAATGGCACATAACTCAAATCAAAATGCACACCTTCTACCAACATATCGGTAGATATCAAAGTATATTCTGTTTCATTTTTCTCAATAACAGCAGCATCGTCGCCAATTCCTTTAATTGATGCAGTATTTTTGGTTTTTATAAATTCGGATAAGTGATTAATTAAGCCGAATTCACCTAACGAAGAAAGTTCGGTACGGTTTTCTTTTTGTTGTAGCATAAAACAAAGATAAAAATTAAATAGTCAAATAGAATTTATTGACCCGTGATAATTACTGGCCATTTACGCATACTTTTTTGACCTGTAGTAGGATTAGTAATAGTTACAAAATAAATTCCTGAACTTAGAAATGATAAATTGAGGTTAGATTTATATTCTAAGACTTGCGCATTAGTAACAGCAGCTCCCTTTGCATCTACCAAATGAAAAAACAACCCGTCACAATCCAAATAAGGCAGTTGTACTTCTAGCATAGCAGTGGCTGAATTAAAATAAAATTCTGCTTCCGACAAACAATCATACTCTTCACCCCAATAACATTCAACTTTATAGGGCCATCCAGGTGAACCCAATGGGCAACCTACAAACCAATTTACTCCTTCGTTAACATCACCCGAAAATCCAAACGATTCAAGCGTTTTTCCTTGCCCATCTGCTTCTATGGGCCAACCATTATTATCATCATACCAAACAGAATACAGAATTACTTCATTTGAATTATACACACGAATAACTTCATTATTGTTCGATAAACTATAATTAAAGTTTCCAATTACGTTCTTAATGGGTTGATGAATTCTATGAAACAAATTTGTATCAGCAGAAATAACTAAAAATTCTCCACTTTCTAAATAAAGATCTGAAGTGATGGTGTAAATATTATCATTATTACTATCCTTGAAAAAAAAGCCATTCAAATTAAGTGTGGCGTTTCCATTATTATATAATTCAAACCACTCACCCGTAATACTCGAAGGTTTATAATTAATTTCGGAAATTACCAAAGGTTCATCACAAAGACTATGAGCTTCTCCTGGTGTTCCATACATGCAACTGGTTATCCAACTTTCTGGCAACCTAAAATTAGCGAACTCGGATTCTTTCAACTCCATGGTTCTACCTGTTCCATCTGCAGCACGTTTCCATGGCAATGAATCGGTAAAACTAAAATTAAAAACTACGTTGTTAAATTGATTGATTAATTGGATAGAGTCACCCTCGTTTTCAAGCTGCAATAATGAATGTGCAATTAATTTTGAGGTGTCATAATTAGGGTAACTATTGGTAAATTTTACAAAATCACTAGCAATAATAATTCTTTCATCACCCTCTAATCTTGTGCCATCAGGAAAATCAATCTTATTATAGGGAGTTCCATTTTGTAAAGAAAAACCAGTCATTTCAATAGGTACTGTAGTTGGATTCCATAATTCAATCCAATTCCCCGAATCAAAACCATTATCACTGTTATAATTTATTTCGCTTATTACTACATCTGTTGTTTGTGGAGTTCCTGTAAATACCGCTGTAAAGTTGGAAGAAGTAGTAATATTTAAATCGGTGAGATTAGCGGTAGTAGTGATGGGAATAACTGCGTTCGCATTCCAATGATCAAACGTAAATCCTGGGTTAGCATAAGCTGTTATGGTTACTGGATTTCCATTAAAATAAACACCAGTCCAAGGAAGAGGTCCAGGAGTAATCGTACTGATCTTTATATAACCAGCATTTGCAGGAGAAACATTTAAGGTAACATCAACTTGTGCAATTAAACCGAAATTACTTTGAATAAAGTTGCGCTGATATCCCATCCGTTGTAGATTATGGGTTTCCATTGCATCATAGCTATTATTCAATCCTGCTACTCCGTTATTTCCCCAAATAAAATTCTGCAATTGAACAGCTATTACTAATGAGTCACGTGTTCTTGTTTTATGATATGTAAAATTTGCCGGTTGAAATACCGTATTAATTAAATCAGCATTTCGATTAATGAAAAAATTCCGATATGTTGGATTGTTCAACATTTGACTTAAGATATTAGCAGAATATTGGCCAGAGCCAAGATAGCCAGGAAAAAAATCTTCATTGGGCGGGCTGTATCCTAATCCAAAATCAACATCCCACAATGCCCATCTCCATTTACCATATGGTAATTTCTGATGCCAAAATTTAGTGTTATTGGTATTATAGGCCCAGTCTGCATTTCCTAAATACAATTCGGTGGCCATGTAATCGGTGATATTAAAAAGATCTATTTTAGAATCGATGAGTTGATAAAAGGTAGGGCTTGCAGGGGCCGCAAAAGTCGTAATTTCATTATGAAGATTTAAAAAATCATCCGTTGTTCCGTCCACTGCATTTAGTCCCCAATAGGTGTGTGAAAGAATATCCACATTGCTTGAGCTCACCTGGTGATTGTTTTCAATGTAATTTGCATCTTCTCTTTCTCTAATTTCATAATGACCGAAAAAATTTCCGTTTAAATAAGCATAAGCGGGCTCATATCCCATATAATCTACATGCGTACTTGCTACCAATCTTTGCATAAATGCATCTCTTGAACGCGCATCATCGTAATCATTTCCGCCATTGCGTAAATTAATAGCATGAAAACTATTTATATAGGGTTTGTCAGAAATCATCGGATAATTCATCACATTATTATCATATTTTGATTTAGCCAATAAACGCAAACTCTTTTGATCTCTTGCCCTTGACCAACCACCATGAATTTTTAATCCACCATCCAACTGATATTTCAATTGTTTATCCTTATGAAAATATTCTACATGCATAGGTCTTTCCCAATTCATCCAAAAATTAGCACCGAAATAAGGATAGTTTGCAGAATCTGCCCCGTAGCCTAATACATAAATTCCATAGCTAGGATCCCATAAATTGATGGAGTCTGTAGAAATACTAAATACAGGTAAATCAAAATTCTCATTAATTAAATAAGTTCTCGTTACTATTTTTGAAGGTAATTCTGTTGTAACACTTGGAAAAACTCTTGCTCTAATTACACGTGTGGTAGGAATATTAATGGCTCCAGTATAAGTTAATTCACTTGCATCTGGATTATCTCCATCTAAACTATAATAGATCATTCCGGAGGATCCCGTTGCTAAACTAATCGTTAATGTTTGCGCATTCGGATAATAACCTGCCGTCAAATCCATGATGGGATCTTTTACATAACCGCTATAACAAACACTTCCAATATTATAATTATTGGGAGATGGCTCAGTAGTAAAACACCAATTAGAAGCACCACTTGTTTCACGAGCATAAGCATGATTATACGCTAAGGCTGGACAAAAAACGGTATCAATAAGGTTTGTTCCATTCGTAAGATAAATTGTTTCTCCCGAATTATTAATTTTAAAATTAGAATGCGTAAAATTAGCGGGTGGAATAGCGAAAAAAGTAGGAGTTGGACCAAAATAGGTATTCGAGGAAGCAATGCCGAAACTTAAAAATGCTCGAGAGGATAAATCGCTTGATGAAATATCTTGGTTATGCACTTGTATGGCTAAAACATTTGTTCCATTAAAAATAATGGATTTTAATAATGTAGGTGAAATCACAAATTCTTCTGGGTTTCCTCCTGAATACATTAATGCTTCATGGGTATTGGGAGAATTTAAATTATAAGCTGGGCGTTGTCCAAATGTTCCTAAATTATTTCTAGCTATTTCTATCCCATTTAAATAAGCAACAAAACCATCATCATAATCCATGTGAAGAATGGCATTCACTAGATCTGAGGTATCATTAATCGTAAATGATTTGAAAAAATAAACACTATTCGTGTTGGAAATGGTGGTATTATCATCTCCATCAGAATATCCAAAACCTCCAGCACCAGTTAACCAACCCGTAGGAACAAATCCGGGATAAATCCAAGAAGTATCGGGCTCTACAACTGGAACAATATAATTCCAAACATCGTTTTCATAGATGGCAGTTTCATAATGGTCGATAGTACCTGTCCTGTTTTTTCCAGAGGCTAAAACTATATAATGATCGCCTGGTTGAATATAAATCGATGGTAATTGAAACTTAGAAAGTTCATTTGAATTATCAGATAAATAATAGTTTGAAAGGTTAATAGAGTCTGGCCCTAAATGAAATAATTCTATGTAATCAGTTGCATCAGCATCCTCATCATAAAATAGAGTATCGTTATTATTCGTCACTTCATTTAATAAAAGTTGTGATTGGACAAAAAGTCCAGAAAATACCAAAAGCAATGTTAATAGAAATTTGCGCATCTTAATTTAAAATGAATGAGAAGTAAAACTAAAACTATTTTGATTCAATTCTAAATATCCAAAAGTTATATTCGCATTTCAATTAAGATTTAGGCTCAAGAATCAAGAACTGAAAAAATAATAAGCCATTTAATAATCTTAATAAATGAAATTGAATTTCTAATTTAAAAAATAAAGTATTTGTTGCCTGAAAATTGCACTTAAATATCAGAGCCTTTTGGGAACGAAATAATTTTCAAATTAAAAACATCAAAAAACTTCATCTCCAATACCACAAAAATGGTATTTTTCTTCTTAATTAGAATAATTCTAAATAGATTTGCAGTCTAAGAAGATAAACCATGATCAAAGTAAGTCAAAGCGCTAAAGAACAAGCTATTAATTTAATGGCAGCAGAAGGAAAACCTAACGCATTTATTCGCGTGGGAGTAAAAGGTGGGGGTTGTTCAGGTCTTTCCTACGAATTAAAATTCGATACAGTTGAAACTCCAGACGATAAATCATTTGAGGACAATGGTGTTAAAGTGGTCGTTGACAAGAAAAGTTTTTTGTATTTGGTAGGCACTGAATTGGATTATGCAGGAGGTTTGAACGGACGTGGTTTTGTATTCAATAACCCTAACGCTGATAGAACTTGTGGATGTGGAGAATCGTTTTCTATATAGTTCAAGGTTTAAAGTTCAAAGTTTAAAGAAGAGGTTCAAAGTTTAAAAAAATGGCTACAATAAAGAAGTTTGAGGATATAGAAGCATGGCAACTTGCAAGGAAATTATGTAAAAGGATACACGAAATTTTTGAATCTAAAAAAGAATTTAAAGATTTTGGATTGAAAACACAAATGTATAATTCAAGCGGTTCAATCATGGATAACATAGCTGAAGGATTTGAAAGAAATGGAAAAATTGAATTTAGACAATTCTTATCAATAGCTAAGGGATCTGCAGGCGAACTACGTTCACAGAATTATCGATTATTTGATAAAAATGGAATTACAGAAATTGAGTTCAATGAAATAAAATTAGATGTAGAAACAGTATCTAAAAAAATTTCAAATTTAATGCGCTATTTGAAAGAAACAGATTACAAGGGAACAAAATTCTCTGAACCGGAAGTTGAATATTTAGTAAGGAAAAACCTTGAACATTAAACTTTAAACATTGAACCCATGGCTGAACAACAAGATAAAGTTTTAACGGATCAACTCGATACCGAATACAAATACGGTTTCACTACAAACATTGAGTCTGATATGGCTCCAAAGGGTTTGTCTGAAGACACTATTCGTTTTATTTCTGCGAAAAAAAATGAACCGGAATGGTTATTAAAATGGCGGTTAGATGCATTCGCTAAATGGAAAACCATGACAGAACCTCATTGGGCACATGTTAATTTTCCTGCCATAGATTATCAAGATTCTTATTATTACGCGGCACCGAAACCCAAAAAAGAATTAGCAAGTTTGGATGAAGTAGATCCTGAAATTTTAGCAACGTTTACAAAATTGGGAATTTCATTAGATGAACAAAAAAGATTAAGTGGTGTTCCTACGATTGCCATGGACGTGGTGATGGATTCGGTTTCTGTAAAAACAACTTTCTCGGAAGAATTAGCTAAACATGGAATTATTTTTTGTTCCATTTCAGAGGCAATTCAGAAACATCCAGAGCTGGTTAGAAAATATATTGGCACAGTTGTTCCTGTGGCAGATAATTATTTTGCTGCGCTGAATTGTGCTGTTTTCACTGATGGATCTTTCTGTTATATTCCAAAAGGAGTTCGTTGTCCAATGGAGCTTTCTACTTATTTCCGAATCAACGAAGCAAAGACAGGACAATTTGAAAGAACACTTCTTATTGCTGATGAAGGAAGTTATGTGAGTTATTTGGAAGGTTGTACCGCTC
>JBIPLT010000350.1:0-2773 GCA_044368255.1 Flavobacteriales bacterium | reverse complement strand
TTACTACTGTAACAGATTTACATGCATTAATTGAAAGCAGAATGGCATAATGGCATTTTTAACTGTAAATAATATTTCCATCAAAGGTATGGCGGCATCTGTTCCTGCTAGCTTTGAAAAGAATATGGATTACGATTGGATTAGTATTGCTGAACGTGAAATGTTAGTGAAAACAACTGGGATTGAAAAAAGACATATCGCTTCTGATGCCATTTGCACTTCGGATATGTGTATGGCTTCGGCCGAAAAATTGATTTCCGATTTAAAAATCGATAAGGATGATATAGAAATATTAATTTTTGTTTCACAATCTCCAGACTACTTTCTTCCAGCAACAAGTATAATTTTACAAGATAAATTAGGATTAAAAAAAACAACACTCGCCTTCGATATACAATTGGGATGCTCGGGATATGTTTATGGTTTATCTGTTATTGGTAGTTTAATGGCCAATGGGAAATTAAAAAAAGGTTTATTACTTGTTGGAGATAAATCTAGTTTTTCTCAATCAAAAAAAGATAAAAGTACCTACCCCATTTTTAGTGATGCAGGAACAGCTACTTTATTAGAATATGACGAAAATGCAGAAACCATGCATTTCAATTTACAAAGTGATGGATCGGGTCACCAAGCCATCATTATTCCAGATGGAGGAGTGAGAAGTCCTTGGAATAAAAATTCGGATGATGTGGTTAAAATTGAAGAAGGAATTGAAAGAAGTAGAAGGAATTTAGTATTGGATGGTGTTGAAGTTTTTAATTTTTCTATTCGTGAAGCACCCTTAAATGTGAAAAATTTATTGGAAAAAACGGGAACCACCATTGACGATTATGAATATTTCATTTTTCATCAAGCCAATAAATTAATGAATGAAACCATTCGAAAAAAATTGAAATTAACACCTGAAAAAGTTCCCTACTCTTTGAATGAATTTGGAAATACGAGTTCTGCTTCCATTCCTTTAACTATTGTTAGCCAAATAGGTGAAATATTGAAAGACAAGAAATCAAAAATGGTTTTCTCGGCTTTCGGTGTTGGATTATCATGGGCGTCCATGAATATCTCGTTAGATCATATTCATTGTCCGAAATTAATAATGATTTAAAATGAATACTCCTTTTCATTTAACGGATAAAACCATTCTAGTTACTGGCGCTTCCTCTGGAATCGGTCAACAGATTGCTATTAGTATTTCAGAAATGGGAGGAAATTTAGTGATAACCGGAAGAAATGAAAAAAGATTATCAGAAACTTTTTCGAAATTAAAAAATGATAATCATTCACCAATAATTGCTGATATCACCAATGAAGAAGAGTTAAAATCTCTTACACAAAAATTACCGAAATTAGATGGGATAGTAAATTGTGTGGGGATGGTTACTCCGTTTCCAATCAAATTTATCAATCAAGAAAAAATTGATGAAACTTTTAATTTGAATTATAATGCTCAAGTTTTATTAATGTCATCCATCACCAGAGCACAGAAGCTAAATAAAAATGCTTCCATTGTGTTTTTATCTTCTATTTCTGGAGCACATCCTCATAAAGGTGGAACATTGTATTCAGGATCTAAAATCGCATTAGAATCATTTAGTAAAGTTTTGGCATTAGAGTTTTTTCCAATGGGCATTCGTTCCAATTGCATCGCTCCAGCCATGGTTAAAACGCCAATGTACGAATACAGCGAACAAAATGCATCCAAAGAAACCATGGATGCACATGTGAACAAATACCCTTTAGGAGTAGGCTTACCTACAGATGTTGCTAATGCAGCTATATTTTTGCTTTCAGATGCATCAAGATGGATAACTGGAACTACCATCACTTTGGATGGAGGATTTTTATTAGGAGGAATTTAATATGAACGTAAAGCTAATATCCATTGTCATTCCTGTTTATAATAGCGAAAGTACACTTTCAGAACTTTTGGAAAGATTAACTCAAGTCAATTCCAATTTGAAATATAATTTTCAAATCATATTAATTGATGATGGAAGTACTGATCAAAGTTGGAATAAAATTGAAAATTTATTTACTAAATATCCTACCATTACCGCTCTTCGATTGACTAAAAACTTCGGGCAACAAGCAGCATTACTAGCAGGATTTAAATTTTGTAAAGGAGAATTGATAATAACAATGGATGACGATTTACAACATCCACCAGAAGAAATTATAAAACTAGTTTCCAAATTTGAAGAAACAAAAGCATCTGTTGTTTACGGCTTACCTTCAAACAAGCAACATTCTGCTATTCGAAATGCAAGTAGTAAAGCGGTTACGTTAACATCGGCAAATGGCAATCATCAAGGTTCTTCTTTTCGATTAATTAAAAGAGAAATCATTGAAAAGATTATTCTCAATCATCAATATAATTTTTTATTTATAGATGCGTTGCTAAATTGGTACACCTCTGATTTTACTACTGTAGAAGTTGAACATCATCCTCGCAAAGCAGGAAAATCTGGATATACATTTAGAAAATTATTTAGTATCCATTTTAAAACCATGATTAATTATTCTGTTTTGCCATTGAAACTTCTAATTTATGGCGGAATCCTAACTTCCATTATTTCATTTTTTATAGGAACTTTTTTCATTTGGAAAAAATTAATGTTTGATGTTCCTCTGGGTTATACCTCCATCATAGTTGCTATTTTATTTAGTAGCGGATTAATATTTCTTGGTATTGGATTTTTAGGTTTATATATACATAAAATTTACGAATTCAATTTGAATAAACCTGTTTATTTCGTAAATAAAATTTTGACTT
>JBIPLT010000121.1:0-8966 GCA_044368255.1 Flavobacteriales bacterium | reverse complement strand
GGAGGTTTAAATTATCCTTATCGCCCCGATAGCCTAGTAGGCTGGTATAAATCTTCTCCAGCAGCTACTGATTTGGGTACAGTTGAAATCACTTTATTAGATGCCTCTTTAGATACTGTAGGAAGAGGTAAATTTTTTACTCCTTCTACAGCTGTTTCTTCTTGGACCAGATTTGCAGTGAAAATTGATTATTATTTACCAGGAACACCTGACAAAGCTATTACACTCGCTTCTTCTTCGGATGGTTTTAATGCCGTGGTGGGAAGTTTGCTTTGGGTGGATGATTTAGAATTAATCTTTAATCCACTTTCTATAGATGAAAATGAAGAAATATTTGTTCCGGTTTATTCTAATAATGCTTTAGTTTATGTGAATCTTTTAGGAATGGAATTAGAAAATCCTGTGATCAATTATTATTCCATCGATGGAAAATTATTACTCACCCAAAATCTGACAAATAATTCCTTGAATTCTTTTTATTCCGGTTTTGCCGAAGGAATTTATATTTATTCCATCCAACATGGTGATAAAATTTCTAGTGGAAAAATTGCGTTGAGATGATCAATGAAATTTTATTTACTGTTTTGTCTTTTTCTCTTTATTAATCAATTTTCAATAATCAATGAATTTTCATTTGAATAAATATCTGATCCGTTTTCTTCTATTCTTCATTTTACAATTTACATTTTACATTTCTTCATTCGCCCAATCTGGCTATTTGAAAGGTAACGTCAAAGATTCTCTCACCAAAGAAACCATTCCCGGTGCCAATGTTTTTTTAGCAGAAAATAAATCGAAAGGAATAGTGAGCGATATCAACGGAAATTATTTATTGGAACTTCCTGTCGGCTCACATCAAATCGTTTGTTCGTATATCGGAATGAAGAATGACACTGTTCAAGTAAAAATTGAAGCCGATAAAATTACTTATCATAATTTTTTCCTTCTCGAAGACAGTAAAGAATTAGATGTAGTAGTGATTTCTGCTGGTAAATTTGAACAGAATCTCGAAGACATCACTGTGTCGATGGAAATCATCAAACCTAAACTGATAGAAAATAGAAATACGGTAAGTATCGAAACTGCTCTCGAACAAGTTCCCGGTTTAATCATTCTTGATCAAGAACCACAAATCAGAGGTGGAAGTGGATTTACATTTGGTGTAGGATCTCGTGTAGCCATTATTGTTGATGGAATGCCTTTGCTCTCGGGTGATGCTGGTCGTCCAGAATGGGGATTTATTCCTGTAGAAAATCTAGATCAGATTGAAGTGACCAAAGGTGCTGCCTCTGTGCTTTACGGTTCTTCTGCATTGAACGGAGTCATCAACATGCGTACTTCTTATGCAACATTGAAACCCGAAACAAAAATTACGTTTAATTCTGGGGCATACAGTAAACCAGAAATGATGAATTCAACCTGGTGGGATAATAAAGTTCAAGGTAATGGTGGAATCAGTTTTCTTCATAAGAGAATGATTAAAAATTTGGACATTGTTGTAGGAGGAAATTTTTTCCATGATCAGGGTTATATTGGTCCTCCCGGAATCACCGATCCACAAATTATTGATACGATAACAGATTTTATCACGAATAAAGATGTAGCAAAAACCAGAGGAAGATTGAATTTTAATTTTCGTTATCGCAGTAAAAAAATAAAGGGATTAGACTTTGGTTTGAACGGAAATGCAATGATCTCTCGAGGCAATTTTGCTTTAGCATGGCTGAATGATACCAGCGGAATTTATCGGGCTTATCCTGGAGCTATTTCATTACAAGATCAAATTATTTTCAATTTTGATCCTTTCATGAATTTTTACAGCAATGAATATGTAAAACATAGTTTACGTACTCGAATTTTTCGTACTGATAATAAAATTACCAATAATCAGAGTAACGAAGCCACACTTTTTTATGGAGAATATCAGTTTCAACGCAAGTGGGAAGAAATTCCAGGATTGAATTTTACAGCGGGAGCAGTGGTTTCTCATTCTAGATCCAAAGCACAATTATACGCTGGTAGTGGTCACCCCGAAAATCAAGTATTGAATGCAGCTGGATATGCACAGTTCGATCAAAAACTTTGGAAAATTTTAAATTTATCGGGTGGAGTGCGCATCGAACATTTTGAAATGAATAAAGTGGAAAGCGTAACGAAACCTATTTTCAGAGCGGGAGCAAATCTAAGAGTGATGAAAGGAACTTGGTTTCGAACTTCCATCGGGCAAGGTTTTCGTTTTCCTACAATCACCGAAAGATATATTTTAACCAATACAGGAACCTTTGGTGTATTTCCAAATCCAAGTTTACAACCCGAAACAAGTAAATGTTTTGAAATCGCTTTCAAGCAAGGATTTAAGATTGGAAAATTCATGGGCTATTTTGATATGGCAGGATTTCATCAAGAATTTTACAATACTATCGAATATCTTTTCGGATTATGGGATGTGAATGTGGCCCCTGCAGGATTTAAATTTTTAAATACAGGCGATACGCGTGTGCGTGGTTTAGATATTTCTTTGATGGGAGGAGCAGAAATCAATAAAGATGTTTCATTTTCCATTCTGGGAGGTTATACTTACGTGGAACCTGTCAGTTTACAACCCGATAAAATTTATGCAATCGACAGCGCTCCCGGTGGACCACAAAGTTTAAGTTATGTCAACACAAGTATGGACACAACTAATTATATTCTCAAATATCGTTTTCGTCATTCTGCAAAAATTGATGTAGATGTAAAAATAAAAAAATGGAATACAGGATTTAGTGTGCGTTCCTATGGGGCAATGCAAAATATTGATAAAGCATTTTATGATTTGGAAGTTCTAACAGCTTTTCTCCCTCAATTAGCAGATATTCGTTATCTCGATTATTGGGCAGCAAACAAAGAAAATGGTGTAGTTGTTTTTGATGCGCGTCTCGGATATGAATTCAAAAAGGGAAATAGAGTTGCTGTGATTGTAAGTAATGCTTTGAATAAAACTTATTCCCTCCGCCCAATGAAAATCGAATCTCCTAGAACGATTGCAGTGCAGTATTTGTGGAAGTTTTAAGATTTTTAAAGTTAATTCGTTTTTTTTACCATTAACAAGTTAAGTTTCTTTTTAAAGATTCAAATCAATTTCAAATAGCGTTGCCATTTTATGATTAATTGGATTAAGGAGTTAAGAAATAAAATACCATCTTCTTAATTACTTTATTGCATTTATATAACTCCTTAATGGTAAAATTTGTATTTAGGCATTTTTTTTTCTTCGCTCTCACTCTCATTCTCGCTCTTTCTTTTTCACTCCACCACCACCAAAAAATAATTCTTCTTCCCTCTTTGCAATAAAATATATTTTCCACTAATCAAATTCGAAGCATTAATCACCATTGCACCATCTGCTTTTTCTTTATTCACACTCATCGAATTTTCATCAAAAGCTCTTCTGGCTTCACCTTTCGATTTTAAAAAACCAGTTTTTTCACTTACTAAATCTATCACCGGAATTCCATTTTCCATTTCACTCTTACTCACTTTCGCTTGAGGAACACCTTCAAACACCGATAGAAAATCTTCTTCCGATAAATTTTTCAAAGAATCCGAAGTGGCTTTTCCAAATAAAATCTGTGAAGCCTCAATGGCTGTTTCTAATTCTTTCTTGCTATGAACTCTCTCAGTAATTTCTTCTGCTAATGATTTCTGTAATAAAAATTCATGAGGTGCTTTTTTATGTTGCTCAATCAAGCTTTCAATTTCTTCTCTCGTTTTGATAGAAAAAATACGAATATACGTTTCTGCATCTGCATCGGCTGTACTCAACCAAAACTGATAGAATTTATAAACCGATGTTCTTTTTTTATCCAACCAAATATTTCCGCTCTCTGTTTTTCCGAATTTCGTTCCATCTGCTTTTTTAATGAGTGGAGTAGTGAGTGCAAATGCTTCGCCACTTCCGCCATCCATTCTTCGAATTAATTCGGTACCAGTAGTGATATTTCCCCATTGATCGCTACCACCCATTTGTAATTTTACGTTTTGATTTTTCCAGAGATAATAAAAATCATAACCTTGAACTAATTGATAAGAAAATTCTGTGAACGACATTCCTTCTTTATCATCACCCGAGATTCTTTTCTTTACCGAATCTTTTGCCATCATATAATTCACCGTAAGATGTTTTCCCACATCACGAATAAAATCTAAAAAGGTAAAATTCTTAAACCAATCATAATTATTTACAATGATTGCTGAATTCGCGCCACAATCAAAATTCAAAAACTTCTCCAATTGTTTTTTCTGACAATCGAGATTATGTTGCAAGGAATTTTCATCCAATAAATTTCTTTCCTGACTTTTTCCAGATGGATCGCCCACCATTCCAGTGGCACCACCTACCAAAGCGATGGGTTTATGTCCACAACGCTGAAAATGTAGCAATGTCATCACCTGAACTAGATTTCCCACGCCCAATGAATCGGCAGTAGGATCAAATCCAATATAACCGGTTGTCATTCCTTTGTTAAGGAGTTCTTCGGTTCCGGGCATGGCATCGTGCAACATATTGCGCCAGCGTAATTCTTCGATGAAATTTTGCATAAAATGATATTCGGGATAAAAATAAGAGTATTTCGTGGTAAATCGGTCAATATTTTTGAATCAGTTTCAACTAAACCCTCTTAACTTCGCATCATGATCCTTGTAACAGGCGGAACCGGACTCTTAGGTGCACATCTTTTGTATGAGCTGGTTTCTCATGGGCAATCGGTTCGCGCTATCAAACGTGATAAAAGTGACCTTAAACACGTAGAAAATATTTTTTGCTTTTATTCATCCGATGGAAGAAATCTTTTTTCAAAAATTGAATGGGTAAATGGTGATATCCTTGATATTTTTTCGATTGAAGATGCTTTGGTTGGAGTCGATAAAGTTTATCACTGTGCGGCCATCGTTTCTTTTCGTCAATCCGAATTAGCTTTAATCAATAAATTGAATTCCGAAGGAACCGCTAATGTGGTGAATGCTTGTTTGACTTCTAAAGTAAAAAAATTATGTCATGTAAGTTCAACGGCTGCTCTTGGTAAAACAGAGCGCAATGAACCGATCACCGAAAATACCAAATGGAAAGTCTCGAAACAGAATTCTAATTATTCTATTTCCAAACTAAATGCCGAACGAGAAGTTTGGCGAGGAATCGAAGAAGGTTTAGATGCCGTGATTGTAAATCCTTGTGTGATTCTTGGCCCTGGAAAATGGACCGACAGTAGCACGGCCATGTTTAAAACAGTTTACAATGGTTTAAAATTTTATACCAATGGAAGTAATGGTTTTGTGGATGTGCGTGATGTTGCCAAAGTAATGGTACAATTAATGGATTCGGAAATAGAATCCGAAAGATTTTTAGTTACGGGAGAGAATCTACCTTTCCGAGAGGTATTTAATATGATGTCGGATGAGATGAAAAAAGATCGTCCAAAAATAGCAGTGAGCAATGAACTTTCTGAATTTGCTTGGCGATTTGAAGGAGTTAAAACCTATTTCACTGGAAAATCACCTCGCATCACTAAAGAAATGGCGCGTGCTTCTCATCGTAATTATGCTTACTCTCACGAAAAATTAAAAAACGCCATTGGTTTTACTCCAACTCCCATTCGAGAAACCATTAAAAATACTGTAGAGTTTTTTAAATCTATTGGGGAAATCAAATAAGAAAACCCTTCATGAACCTTCATTCCTTCATGTTTCAAAAATGTATTTTAGTTTTCTTAATGCCTTAATTGATTTCCTTAACTACTCCTTTCAGTCGTGAAATTGTTTCTTAAAGTTAAAATTGCATTTTCTCAACTTAGTATTTCTTTCACAACTTCATTTATCAAGTCGCTCTCAAATCCCCTCGACAATAAATAACTCATCAACTTCATTTTTTTCTGATATTCCTTTTGAGATTTACTCAATCCCTTCGTTTCTTTCAAAGTTTTTGATTTCTTCTCCGCCACTTTTTTCAAAACTTCAAAATATTCATCCCCGTCAATCGCGTTCAATGCTTTTTTTATACAATAATCCGAAATATGTCTTTGTTTTAATCCTTGCTTGATTTTGATTTTTCCCCAATGTTTAATTCTGAATTTCCCCGATGCATAAGCTTCCGCAAAGCGTTCTTCATTCAAAAAATTTTCGGTGATAAGATAGGCCACAATTTGATCTACTTCATTGGGAAATAATCCATAATTATAAAGTTTTTCTTTTACCTCACTATGACAACGCTCTTGATAAGCACAATACCATTCTAGTTTTTTTCGCGCTTGTGTAGGAGTGAGTTTTATTTTTTTCTTTTCGAAATCCAAAAGGAGAAAATTGTTTAAAGTTGAATGTTCAAAGTTCAATGTTGGCAGAATCCCAATAGTAAAAGCACTAACAAAATATATTATGAAAAGTATAAGTTCTTCCTTAAACCTTAAACCTTAAACCTTAAGCCTTAAACCTTAAACCTGCATTTTCGCTCTCACACTCACTCTCAGTCTTCCCCCGCTTTCGCTCTCATTCTCGCTCTAAAGCTCGACCAACTCCCCATTCGCTTTATTAATTGAATATTCCATCATATGATAAGAATTCTCTGCGGCCACTTTTATTTTCATTCCGTATTTCTTTCCCCACTTATATCGTTGAGAAAAAATTCCCTGTGTTAAATAAGCAGCAATAAACGGATGCGTATGCAATAATATTTTTTTCAATTTCAAATCTTCACTTACATAACGCAAATGATTTTGTATCTCATCAATAATTAAGATAGATGCTTGTATTTCTCCAGAACCATCACAGGTTGGACATTTTTCACTGGTATTAATATTCGTTTCAGGGCGCACACGCTGACGAGTAATTTCCACCACACCAAATTTACTTGGAGGTAAAACATTATGTTTCGCTCTATCCGATTTCATGATTTCTTTCAGGTGTTCGAATAATTTTTTGTTATTCTCCTTATCACCCATATCAATGAAATCCACACAAACAATTCCGCCCATATCTCGCAAACGCAAAATTCTTCCTAACTCCTCGGCCGCTTCCATATTCGTTTGCAAAGCGTTTTGCTCTTGATTCGGGCCTTTTCTATTTCCACTATTTACATCCACCACATGCATGGCTTCGGTATGTTCAATAATTAAATAGCCGCCACTTGGTAAAGCTACTTGCTTCCCAAACATTGCTTTGATTTGCTTTTGAATTCCAAATTGCTCGAAAATATCCACTTTTCCATTGTAGAATTTCACAATATTTTCTCTTCCCGGTGCAATATTTTTGATGTAGGTTTTTACTTCTTCAGCAATCTTCGCATCGTTAACATGTATATTATGAAAATTGGCATTTAATAAATCACGTAGAATGGCCGATGTGCGATCTATCTCACCCAATAATTTTTTAGGAGGAACACTATTTTTTAGTTCATCGAAACTCAATTCCCATTTACTCAAAAGATCTTTCATATCGCCTTCAATCTCCGAAACTTTTTTTCCTTCGGCAACCGTACGAATAATCACACCGAAATTTCTTGGACGAATAGATTGAATTAATTCTTTCAATCTTTTTTTCTCATCGTCTTCTTTTATTTTTTGAGAAACAGAAACTTTATTTGAAAATGGAACCAACACGATATATCGTCCTGCCAACGTAATCTCAGAACTTAACCTCGGTCCTTTTGCTGAAATAGGTTCTTTAGCAATTTGAACTAAAATATTTTGGTTAGCCGATAAAACTTGGCCCATTTTACCGTCTTTCTCAATATCCTTTTCTAAAATAAATCCATCGAGATAGGCATTATTTAATTTTTTGCCAAGGGCTAATTTGGTGAATTTGGCCAATGAATTGAACTGAGGGCCGAGATCCAAATAATGTAAGAAAGCATCTTTTTCGTAGCCTACGTTAACAAAAGCAGCGTTTAGTCCTGGAACAACTTTATGTACTTTTCCAAGATAGAGGTCTCCAACGGAGTAGCTGCTGTTACCTTTTTCACGATGAAGTTCAGTTAACTTTTTATCGTGTAATACGGCAATAGCCACTTCACCTTTATTGGCGGCATCTATGACCAGTTCAATGTTCAAAATAATAAGGATTAGGGGTACATCCTTGCTTCTGTTCGGGTACAATTAATTGTTTCCCGAAAATTTCAGAAAGTAAAAAGTAGGAAATTAAACCCGAAAGGGATTATTTCTTCTTCTTATGGCGATTCTTTCTAAGACGCTTTTTGCGCTTATGAGTGGCCATTTTGTGTCGTTTTCTTTTCTTACCGCAAGGCATACTAAAAGTTTTTTATTGGTTCGTAAATACGTTAATTCTTTTTTTCAAGGACTGCAAAAGTAAAGAATCCTTTGATATTTCAAACACTTTCTGATAACAAAGAAGTGCGCTATCCATAACTCCCGCCGATTCGTAAGCGTATCCTAAGGCATTCAGCGCATTAGCTTTTTCTTCGCCTTTTAATTTTTTGGTCAAAATGCTTAAATGACCAATTGCTTTGCGAAATTGACCTGTATTTATGGCTTGAGAACCTAAATACCACCTTACATAATTGTTTTCGGGATCATCCTTCAATACTTGTTGAAGAATTTTAATTCCAACCATAGGAGCTGGGGAACTTTCCACATAAGCCCGACCTAATTCTAGTCGGGCTTGTTGAGGAGTCAAATTTGAATATTGTGATGACTGCACCGATCTGGGTGCAAGAAATATTATTACAGCTATAAAAACTGTAAGCACCACAGCCATTATTCGGGCTGCTGATGATTCTAACATTTTTTATGCTTTAACTTTGCTCTTAACTTTCTCAGTGAAAGTTTTTGCTGGTTTGAATGCAGGGATATAATGTGCTGGAATGATGATTGCCTGATTCTTAGAAATATTACGTCCGGTTTTTTCTGCTCTTCTCTTTACAATGAAGCTTCCGAATCCACGTAGATAAACATTTTGTCCGTTTTCAAGTGAACTCTTTA
>JBIPLT010000349.1:0-2780 GCA_044368255.1 Flavobacteriales bacterium | reverse complement strand
ATACTGTATCAGCTCTATTTTCAAGTTCATCAAGATTTTTTAACTCAGCAGAGTTATTTGTTGCTTCAGCAAGCAGTTTGACGTTAAACGCAGCCTTTTTTCCACGAACTCCGACAAATGCCCCTTGGAGTTTCTCATCATGCTTGAGTTTTATTCGCCAACATTGCTCTTCAAATTCATCTTCTAATATTTTAAGATCAGCTTTTTTCCCACCCTTCTCATCTTCACCTTCGAGAGTTCTTTTTAGATTTAATCCATCATCTTTTAATAGATTTAATTTATTTTTTGCTTCATCAATTTTTCTAAGAACATCGATATCTTTTTCCCCTAAAGTAAAAATACCTTTTAATTTCGAGGATGGATTGAAGTTTTTTTCTACGAAATCACGATTATAAACCAAACATTCTAGGCTAATACCACCTCGCCAAACTAAACGACAATCAGAAAAAATAGATTGATCTGCAATAATCCGTGAAATTGTAGTTTTACCTGATCCATTGGAACCATAAATAAAATTAAATTTTAACAGCCCTGATAAGGTTTCACATGGACTCCCATAACTTGCTTCATTTTGAATTTGAATACTTTCAATCATTACATCTCACTATTGATTGAACCCAATTCATTCTTAATAAACGTCACCTCAAAAGCCTTACAAGCTCTATGTTGCTGTAACCGGTTAGCAAAAGTAAAAGCATCGTTCATTTCATAGTTCTGAAAAATATCTAAGCCACGATCCAACAAAATCTTCCAGCCATTATCAGTAACAATATGTCGCGCATGTATCGTGCCTGTTCCATCAAACTCCCAAGTAAAATGGATGCCAATCGCTGCACATGATTCCTTTATTTTTTCAAGACTCTCTGCTTGATGATCCGCTTTAAAATCATCTTCTGCAGTAATAAGATGAATAGCAATTTCTTCATCTTGCGATTTAAACTTAACAGCAGATTCTATAAATTCCATCAGATTACGTACTTGGTAAAATAATCGAATATAAGGATCTGTAATAATTATTTGACTTGCTCCTCGAAGGTATGGACCAAACAAAATATCATAGGAAATACCTTTTTGATTTTCTTGAAAAGAACGGTGCTGTTCTTTAAGAACTTTCGCAGAAGCAATCGAGGAATCACCAGAAATTGACTCTGTCTCATCAGCTAAAATATGTGCTGTATCACCACCTTCATTTTTAGTATCACCTGTCGTTTTATAATAAAAACTCGGATATTCTTCTTCCTCAAGTGTACTTACCGACAAAACTTGACCCGCATTATCCTCATAAGTAAAAGTCACTTTCGGATAAGTGCTATCAATCCGCATCAACTGATCTTTAACGCGCTTACGACCTTCAATTGCAAATCTAAGAATTTCCTCAATTTCATCTTTGGCAGCCTCACCTTGCGGATATAAAATCTTCATTAATCCAGAAAAGGTTTTGTTAATACCATCCCTATCCCGCGTTGATAAATCAGAAGACAACGTAAAATAGGTTTTATAACAATCAGAATAATCATGACTACGCATTGCCCTAAGTATCTCGGCAAGATAATCCACTACAAAGCCGTAATTACTCGAAAACATCTCGCCACGAATAATATCCACTTCCCAACCGGGAATGTAATAATGAATTCGATCCAGAAAAGCGGAGTCATAAAACTTGTCAGGCAATTCATCAAATAAATCAGAATGCTTCAGCATATAGGGCACAGTGTGCTGTGTATTTCCAATAAAAACCATTGACGCTTCCGCACCAAAGGTTTCAACACCCCGCGAAAAAGATTTGTTGGCCATATAGTTTTTCATAATATCGACCAGTGCCTTATCAACCTTTTTCTGTTTACCGGCAAATTCATCAAAAGCAACGACATCCCAATACCCGACCAAACCGAGTTTTCCTGATGAATTATTGGCAAATAATTTTGGAACAGTCACTTCACCACCCGATATAAGAATACCGTGTGGTGAAAATTCGGAATAAATATGTGACTTTCCGGTTCCCTTTGGACCCAACTCAATAAGGTTATAATTCCGCTCACAAAAAGGAATAAGGCGAACAAGCTGAGTTAACTTGCTTCGCTTACCAAATAATTCCGGATTAAAACCAATACTCTGTACCAGCAGATCAATCCATTCATCCGTTGTAAATTGCTTTCGTGCTTCTACATAGCCATCAAAATCGAAATGGGATAATTGAATGGGTTTCAGCGACGATAAAATCCAAGGGCTGTCATTTTTTTCGTCAGCAAATTCGTATTCCAGATCAGCGATACACCAAACACCGCTCACCAACAGTTTCGGATGTGCTTTCACAGTTCGTGAGTCGACTAAAACTTTTTTGATGCCCAGATTAGAAAAATTGGCCTCGTAAACATCGTCATTGTCGTTCAGCGCCACGCTAATTTTATCAATAACTTTATAGCGCCCTTTTTCCTTGATATTAGAACGAATTAAACCGGCCTCATTACGATGCACATAATGCTTGCGCAATATTTCCTTTACAGTCGCAATACCGGATTGAATGGATGCTTCATCACTGGTTGCGCAGTACTGACCTAATAAATATTCCAGTACATATGAAGGAACAATCGCATTACCCTTAACGGTCTTAACTAAATCCTTACGGACCACTAAACCCGCAAAGTGAGTGTTTATTTTTTGATCAAGTTCGTTCATGGCTTTCCTTTAAAAATCAAAATCACTGGTAAATGATCGCCGCATTTGAAAAGTGAGGGTTTTGTATTCTTTATAATGCGAGGTACCCGAATGCTTTTCTTCCA
>JBIPLT010000348.1:0-2782 GCA_044368255.1 Flavobacteriales bacterium | reverse complement strand
CAAATGATCCAAGGTTGTTGTTTTTAGGTTGTCTAGGGACTCTGGTAGTTTTAGTCTCTATTTTTGTAACTCCGGGCGTACCTTTTTTTATTACTGCTATTGCCATAACTGATTTAATTTTTATTTGTATATAAATATAGTAATTCCTTTTGGTATTACCAAATTTTATTTTTGATCGATTAGTAGAATACTCCTAGGATAGGAGTATTTATTTTTATTTGTTTTGATCTTGTATGTATTCTTTGTCTTTATATCTATCTATTAGACCAAATCTATATCCGTCTTGTGATGATTCTATAGTTGCAAATTCACTCATATCACTTGATACATGAGTAATACCTTTAAAGAAATAAATCAACCCAGCTTTATCACCAAAAAATGCAGCTTTTATTTCTTTTAATCCAGATGTGAAATTTTTCGGATCTTTTACGAATGGATGATTAAATAAATCAGCTAATACAATTTTACCTTCTTTGGATTCATCTGTTACTGCCGCTCCTACTTTGATATTAACATCTTGGTTTTTTCCAGCTGCAGAAGCTAATGTTTTAGCATCTTCAGGCGTTATCCAATATTGGGAATCAATTGATGAACCTTTTATAGAAATTCTAGAAGTAGTAACATCTTTATTTAAAGAAGTACTTCCTACTTTATCATGAAATTGTAATATTGCCTTGTATGCTTGATCAAGCATACCCATTGGCACATCGCCAGGCGTTATAGTAATTAAATCGCCAGATGCTTTTTTTGTACTAACGCTATCTATTATATCTACAATTATTTTCATGGCCGCAGTCGAGCCAAGCGACATAACATTTGCTCTAATATCCGGAGACTGTAACTCTTCAATTAATGTATAAAATTCCATTAATTGTTTAGTAAAATTAAATCTAGACACTTTACCTTCTGCTCCTGGACGAATATTTCCGGCTTTTATCTTACCTGATTTAGAATCTAAAATATCCAATGATTTAACTTCATAATGTTCAGACCCTACACCAATATCAAATGATTCTGTTGAACCTTGAACTACCGCATCTTTGACAAAAAATGATATAAATAATTCACCTTTTCCAATTGCTTGACCTACAAAAGTATCCCATAATTTTTGATATGGTTTATAATCTTTTTTATTTAATTCAGAAACTGTTGCTAAAGATTTAAATGCATCTGAAAATAATGTAATTTCTTGTTTAGACAAAGTACTCATTGTACCTTTAAACGAAATTAATAAATTACTTGGCATTGTACTAATAAAATCTTCAAATTCTATTTTTTTACTAGAATCTAAATTAGTATAAAATTTAGCTAATGCAGGATATTGTTTTGTGAAATCTGAATTTATATCAGTTATTTCATCATCTGCTTCTGCTAAAACTGTAAATGGATTAGGCAAATTCATTTCTTTTAATACTTGTTTAAGCACTGCTAAATCTTTAGCTGTTTTTAAATCTGGGTATCCTTTCTCACAGCGCCATGACCATTCTAAAAGTATTTTATCAATATCAACCATTATGTTTTCGTTTTAAATAAATATCAATTTTTATTAGTTTCCTGTTGACCCATAACCTCCCGTTCCTCTTTGGGAATCTTCAAGGTCTTCAACTTCTTCAAATGTAATTTGTGGATAAGGTATGATAACTAATTGTCCTATTCTGTCTCCAATCTCATAAGATGATTCATTGGCAATCCAAATAGCATTTTCTACAGGGCCTGTTAATAAAGGAAGCCCTTTTCTTGCTCTGTCCTCTTGAAGAGTTTTTAAAATTTCAGGTTCCATTGTTTTACCTTTCATTCCTAAATCTTTGAATCGAAATTTAATTTCTCCTCTATATCCGGAATCTACAACACCTACATGGTTTGCTAAAATCAATGTGGTTTTGGAAAGTGAACTTCTAGGAAATAAAAGTCCCACATAACCTTCTGGAATTTCAACTGCTAAACCAGTTCCATATTCAATGAACAATCCTGATTGATCAATTTGGCAACTTACTGCTGTCATATCCAATCCAGCATCACCATTGGTTGCATAAGTTGGAATTACAGCTGCATTGTCTAATTTTTTAATTTTTACTTTCATACTTCGCAACTATTTCTTCTAATTTAATTAAGGATATTACTCCCACTACTTTCTCTACTACTTCTCCATCTTGCTCAAATATAAATGTTGGAATGTTTCTAACAGCATATTTTGCTAATAGTTCTTGATTCTCATCTGCATTTACAATTTCTGATGTTATTTTGTCACCTTGAGACTCAACGAATTTGTTGAAAATAGGTTTCATCATTTTACAAGGCCCGCACCATGGTGCTGATACATAAATTATATTCATAACTTTAATATTTGCTAACTTCTTTAGCGTTTATAATTTCCAACGGTTTAACTATTATTTCATTCCATAAATAAGTGGAATGGTCTGTGTCACTACATAATGTAGCATTTGAGCATAAATTAGGTTCTTCTCCTTCTGGAAATCCTAATCTATACATATTTGCTGCTTTGTTACCTCTATCAGTAACAATTGATTTTACGTCAGATTTAAAAGCAGCTACTAATTTACCTTTGAGTTTAATTAGCACATTTGACTCTGGCCTGAAGAATTTTTTGTATTGTTTTGTAAAAGTAGATATTGCATAGATACCTCCATTGTCTATGGAGTCTTGCAAATTAGAAACGCCTTGCTCAGACGTCCAATGCAATACTGTGACTGTATTATCTATGCTTCCATACACTTCTTTAGTAAATGTTTCATCTAATAATACAAATGGTTCTAAATCTCCC
>JBIPLT010000120.1:0-9017 GCA_044368255.1 Flavobacteriales bacterium | reverse complement strand
CCAAATGGCGAAGAAAAACAGTTTAAAAACACCCGAACCTGAGAAAAAGGAAAAGCCTGTAAAGGAAAAACGCTCGCGTAGTAGAAACGCGAATGTAGTAGCTGATGGTTCTACTGATGCGCCTAAAAAGGAACGTAAACCTCTAAAGTTTGCTCTCAAAACTCCAGAATGGATACAGGATGATCGCTTTCAGAAAATAGCAGGTGGTTTGTTCATGATGTTTTCTTTTTACCTTTTAATTTCATTTACTTCCTATCTTTTTACTTGGCAGAATGATCAAGATAAAATTGATGATGCCGGAATATTTTCTTTTTTAAGTGCCGATGTTAAAGTAGAAAACTGGTTAGGTAAACTCGGAGCCATCCTTTCACATCTTTTTGTGGGAAGATGGTTCGGGATTGCTTCCTTCTTATTTGTATTAAACTTTTTTGTTATCGGCTTTAAAGGAGTTGCCGGTGCCACTTTACTTCCTATCAAAAAAATGATTAAGCTTTCTGCATTATTTATGGTCATTACTTCTATTGCTTTAGGATTTGTTGTTCATAGCACAGGATTTGTATTTTTAGGAGGAGCTTTCGGTTATGAAATGAATGAATTCTTGAATCTTTCTATCGGAAGAGCGGGAACGGCCATACTTTTATCCTTCACCGCTTTTGTCATCATCGTCATTTATTTCAATCCATCCTTTAAACGTAAACCGAAAACTGTTTTGGCAGATGGCGAAGAAATAGATCCGATTAAAATGAATACCTATAACCCCATTAAAGAAGAACAAATTACTAAAGATGAAAAACTAGAAGTTAACTTTAATAAAAAAGGGAAAGTAGAAGTAGTAGAACAGAGCGAGAATGAGAGCGAGAGCGAAGAAGAAAATGAGAGTGAGAATGAGTACGAGAACGAGGAAGAAGAAGATCATAGCGAAAGTGATGAAGAGGAAGAAGAAGATCAGATCGAGAGCGAGAATGAGGTTGATGAAGAGGAGGAAGACGAAACCGAAGAAGAATTAGCCGATGAAACAGAATCCGAAGAAATTGAGGAAGAAGAAATAGTTGAAAACAATTTAGAAATTACTGAAGCTGAATCAACACTTGAAGTTTCGGAAGAATTTTCAGTAGAAGTTCCCAAAGTAGAAGCAGAAATAAGTGAAAAAGATATTGCTCAAAAAGTATTAGAAGAATTTGGTGAATACGATCCTACGCTGGATTTATCTACTTATGTTCTTCCTTCTATTGAACTTTTAAATAATTATGGTAGTGCGGGAATCACCGTTAATAAAGATGAATTAGAAGAAAATAAAAACAAGATTCTTGATACCTTAAAAAATTATAGCATCGAGATTTCTAAAATCAAAGCAACAATTGGACCAACGGTTACTTTATATGAAATTGTACCCGCTCCAGGCGTTCGTATTTCTAAAATCAAAAATCTCGAAGATGATATTGCCTTAAGTTTATCCGCATTAGGAATTCGTATCATTGCTCCAATACCAGGAAAAGGAACCATCGGTATTGAAGTTCCCAATTCAAAAGCAGATACCGTTTCGATGCGCTCCTTAATTGCTTCCGAAAAATTCCAAAATTCAGATATGGATTTACCTGTAGCTTTAGGCAAAACCATCACCAACGAAACATTCATTACCGATTTAGCCAAGATGCCCCATTTATTGATGGCAGGTGCAACTGGACAAGGAAAATCAGTGGGATTAAATGCTGTTTTGGTTTCTATCCTTTATAAAAAACATCCGGCACAAGTAAAATTTGTATTGGTAGATCCCAAAAAAGTGGAGTTAACTTTATACAATAAAATTGAACGACATTTCTTAGCCAAACTACCCGACTCTGCAGATGCCATCATCACCGACAATAAAAAAGTAATTCATACTTTAAATTCATTATGTATCGAAATGGATGATCGTTATGAACTATTGAAAGATGCTGAAGTAAGAAATATCAAAGAGTACAATGCAAAATTTATTAATAGAAGATTAAATCCCGAAAAAGGACATAAATATTTACCATATATAGTTTTAGTAGTAGATGAGTTTGCCGATTTAATTATGACCGCAGGTAAAGAAGTGGAAACTCCAATTGCTCGTTTAGCACAATTAGCTCGTGCTATTGGAATACATTTAATTATTGCCACACAACGTCCTTCTGTAAATATTATCACAGGAACCATCAAAGCAAATTTTCCTGCACGTATTGCTTTTAGAGTAATGTCGAAAATAGATTCAAGAACTATTTTAGATTCAGGTGGAGCCGATCAATTAATAGGTCGTGGTGATATGTTATTATCTACTGGAAATGATTTAGTACGAATTCAATGTGGATTTGTAGATACCCCAGAAGTAGAAGCTATTTGTGAACATATTGGTTCGCAAAGAGCCTATCCTTCGGCCTTTTTATTGCCAGAATATGTGGAAGAAGGTGCAGAAGGTGGCGATATAATGGATTTTGGTGATCGTGATGATTTATTTAATGAAGCGGCCAGAACGGTGGTCTCCACACAACAAGGTTCGGCATCTATGTTGCAGAGAAAGTTGAAGTTAGGTTATAACAGAGCAGGTCGTTTGGTTGACCAATTAGAAGCTGCAGGTATCATCGGGCCTTATAAAGGAAGCAAAGCTCGCGAGGTCCTTTACAAGGATATGGAAAGTTTGGAACAGTTTTTGAAAAACAATAATTCAAACGATAACTTTGCCGGATAAAACGATTGCTTGAATCGGTTTATAAAGCTACAAAAACAAAATCAAAATGATTAAGAAATTATTTTTAATGAGTTTATTATTAGTGGGAACATTAGTAAATGCTCAAGATGAAAACACTGCAAAAGCAAAAACCCAATTGGATGAATTAAGCAAGAAAATAAAAGCTTACACTTCCATGTCGATTGAGTTTACGTTAAGCTTGAAATTAGCAGACGGAACGGCAGAAGAGCAAAAAGGAAAAGGAACTGTGAAAGGTGAAAAATATTTTGTGGAAATTGCAGAGAAAGAAATTCGTTCGGATAGCAAAAAAGTTTGGACATATGATCCAGAAGCCAACGAATGTGCCGTAACTTGTTTGGATGATGAAGAATCAAGCAAGGAAGAAGATTTAATGAATCCTTCAAAGATGTTTACTTTCTGGGAAGAAGGATTGAAATATACCTATGAAAAAGAATCGACTGATGGCGGAGTGAAAGTGGATGAAATTAAATTGGTGCCGAAAGATCCCAAGAAAAGTAAATTCCATACGATCATTTTAAAGATTAATAAATCTACCAAGATGATTCATTCAGTAATGGTAAAAGGAAAAAACGGTGATGTGATGACGTATAAGATTTCAAAATTCACTCCTGATGTAACTACAAAAGATTCAGATTTTAAATTTGATAAGAGTAAGCATCCGGGTGTGACAATGATTGATTGTTGATAAGAGACTTTCGAGAATTAAGACATAAGACAAAAGACAAGAAGTAACGCTCTTGTCTTTTTTTTGTGAAATGATTATCAATTTAATTGGCTTATTTGCTAATTAACTTCTTAATCGGATTCCAATAATATTTCGTCCAACTCTTTTTCAATTTAGCTGCATGTTCGGTGGGAACTTTCTCCTGAAGAAATTCTAATTGACATCCGTCTTCGATTTTTGTTAACTCAAATGTACAAGAAGAGAAATGTTCAGCTGGCCAACCTTTTTCTTCGAAATGCCAGGCTTGAATAATTAATTTTCCTGGTTCCAAAACAATATTGTAACCCGTGCAATACCCTTCAAAAATTTCGATTTTCCCTTTTACTTTTTGAGAGATTTTACATTCGCTACCAGTAAATTTGGTAACGATTTTCGGATCCATGAGCATTTTGTAAATCTTATTGGGCGTAGCCGCAAATTTGATTTTTTGTTGGATGTTTGTTGTCGTCATATTTTTGTTTTAATAAAGTTATGTTTTTCCTCCCCCTACCCCCTCCAGAGGGGGATATTAGTCCACAAAACGAATTTTCTGATTCGCTAATTCGCTCATTGGCTAATTCGCTAATCACACCTTCCCCACTAAATACTTACCCGTATACGATTTCTTCTCCTTCACCAATCCTTCTGGCGCTCCTTCGTATAAAATATAGCCGCCTTCTTCTCCACCTTCGGGGCCAATATCAATTACCCAATCCGCACATTTAATTACATCTGGATTGTGTTCGATAATGATTACTGAATTTCCTTTTTCTATTAATGCATTTAATGCATATAACAATTTCTGAATATCGTAAAAATGTAATCCTGTTGTTGGTTCATCGAAAATAAATAAAGTGCCTGCATCACTTTTTTCTTGCGTTAAAAACGAAGCTAGTTTGATTCGTTGCGCCTCTCCTCCACTCAATGTGCTAGAGCTTTGTCCGAGGTTTACATAACCTAAACCAACATCTTGCAAAGGTTTTAATTTCTGAATGATTTTTGCCTCGTGATCATTTCCCGCTTTGGTATACGATTGGAAAAATTCTATCGCATCATCAATGGTGGTAGAAAGCAAATCGTAAATGGATTTTCCCTCGTATAATACTTCTAAAACTTCATCTTTAAATCGCTTTCCTTTACAATCGTCACATTGCAAATGAACATCTGCCATGAACTGCATTTCCACCGTAATCGTGCCTTCACCATCACAAGCTTCACACCTTCCTCCATCTACATTAAATGAAAAATGCGATGGTTTGAACGCTCTTAATTTTGATAATGGTTGATTGGAATATAAATTTCTTATTTCATCGTAAGCTTTTACATAGGTAACCGGATTACTTCTCGATGATTTTCCTATCGGATTTTGATCGATAAATTCAACAGATTTCAATTTTTTAAATGCTCCAGTTAATTTATCAAAATCTCCATTTTTATCTCCATAACCACCTAAATGCTTTACCAATGCAGGATATAAAACTCTTTTTACCAAAGATGATTTACCCGAACCACTCACACCTGTAACCACCGTCATCACATCTAATGGAAAAGAAACATTCACCGATTTCAAATTATTTTCTCTCACTCCTTCCACTCGAATGAAATCAGTCCATTTCCTACGCAATTTTGGTAAATCTATTTTCTCTACTCCATTTAAAAATTGAGCAGTTAAACTAATGGTTTCCTTCTTTAATGCATCGTGATTCCCCGTAAAAACCACTTCTCCACCATGCGTTCCTGCCATTGGGCCCATGTCGATAATCAAATCAGCAGCACGCATCACTTCTTCGTCATGTTCCACCACAATTACCGTATTTCCTAAATCACGTAAAGCAGTCAAAACAGTCAATAATCGTTGCGTATCTCTTGGATGTAAACCAATACTTGGTTCATCCAAAATATATAAACTTCCTACCAATGAACTTCCCAAAGAAGTAGCTAAATTTATTCTTTGTGATTCTCCTCCCGAAAGTGTGTTAGCTTGTCGATTCAAAGTCAAATATCCTAAACCAACATCCGATAAAAATTGTAATCTACTTTTTATTTCTACTAAAATTCTTTTGGCAATTAACGCATCGTGCTCGTTCAATTTCATTTGATTAAAAAATTCTACACAACGAGAAATTGGCATTCCTAATATTTCAGAAATAGATGTTCCTCCTACCAAAACATAATTAGCATCTTTACGCAAACGTGTTCCATGACAATCCGGACAAGCTGTTTTCCCTCTGTAACGAGATAACATTACACGATATTGAATCTTGTATAATTGTGATTCTACGTATTTAAAAAAATCATTTATTCCTTCTATTGTTTTCGAACCTTCCCATAATAATTTTTTATGTTCAGCCGTTAAATCATAATAGGATTTATGAATGGGAAAATCTGATTTTGCTGTTTTTTTGATGAATTCTTTTTTCCATTCCGACATTTGTTCACCTTTCCAACAAGCTACACAATCATCATAAAGAGATAAATTCTTATTGGGAATTACTAAATCAGGATCTATTCCAATCACTGATCCAAAACCATCACAAGTTTTGCAAGCACCAACGGGATTATTGAATGTAAAAAAATGGACTGAAGGCTCTTCGAAAGTCATTCCATCCAATTCAAAACGATTGGTAAATGATTTTACTGTATTTTTTTTAGCCCCAATCAATTCTACAATACATTCTCCTTGTCCCTCGAAAAAAGCAGATTCTGCAGAATCTGTTACGCGACTCGAAAAATCTTCATCTTCGGGATTTACCGTTAATCTATCAATGACAATGTTTATCGAAATATCCTTTGGAAAACCTTTTTTGGGAGCTGATTTTAAAAATAATTCTATTTCCTGAATTTCATTATCGTATTGAATGCGCGTATAACCTTGTTGCTGTAAAATTTCCAATTGACGAATGATGGTTCTATCTTCTTTCAAAAGCAACGGACACATAATATAAAAACGAGATTCCTTCGGAAAGGTCAATAGAAATTGCACTACATCTTCAGTAGTTTCTCTTTTTACTTCTTTGCCACTGATAGGAGAAATAGTTCTTCCTGCGCGTGCATAAAGTAATTTGAGATAATCATAAATTTCGGTTATCGTTCCCACTGTAGAGCGAGGATTTCGAGAAATCACTTTTTGTTCGATAGCCACAGCTGGAGAAATTCCGCGAATATGATCTACATCGGGTTTATCTAGTTTTCCTAAAAATTGTCTTGCATAAGAGGATAAACTTTCCACGTATCGTCTTTGTCCTTCGGCATAAAGTGTATCAAAAGCCAACGAAGATTTTCCTGATCCCGACAAACCGGTAATCACGATCAATTTATTTCGTGGAATCTCTACATTAATATTTTTAAGGTTATGCACCCTGGCTCCTTCCACCAAAATCGGTGAATTTTTGCCAACTTTCTTATTTTCTTTTTCTTTGAGCATCAGGGTGCAAAGGTAAGGATTCAAAAAAAATTTTGGCACCTGTAACTATTCGATACCTCAAATTGTTTGTATCTTTTAGTAAGCCCAGGTTTCGATTCTCACTCACCTGCACACTTGCCGCTCAACCAAAGGGCTTCAAGTAAACGGTAAATTCGGATGGAGAAACGGTTGTTGGGTCTTATTAAAAAAGTTATATATTTGAATCGTGAAGCAACTAATTACAGGGCTTTACGTCAAACCAAAAACAAAACGAAACTGCCTATAGAATAGATTCTACTTAAAATTCAAGTTTTAAAACAACTAAAAGTAGAAATCTATGCAGCTTAATCGTTTGGACGACACCCATCTTGTACGTAAATACATTTCCGGAGAGGAAACAGCATTTGAAGTTTTATTGAAAAGACACAAAGACAAAGTATTTAATTATGTTCGTATGACAGTGCGTGATCGCCAGTTGGCTGAAGATATTTTTCAAGAAACCTTTTGTAAAGCCATTATTACTTTAAAAGCGGGTAAGTATAATGATGAGGGTAAATTCCTTCCTTGGGTGATGCGAATTGCGCATAACTTAATCATTGATAGTTATCGCAAAAATGCTAAAATGCCCTCGGTAGAGCCGAAAAACGAAGATCACGACATCTTTGCTTCCTTGAATGTTTTCGACAAGAATGTGGAAACAGAAATGATTGAAGAGCAAATTGTGGCGGATTTAAGAAAACTAATCACTCATTTACCCGAGGAACAACGCGAAGTGATTCTCATGAGACATTATGAAGATTTAAGCTTCAAAGAAATAGCTGATAAAACGAACGTGAGCATCAACACGGCTTTAGGAAGAATGCGTTATGCTTTAATTAACCTGAGAAGGATGATTGAAGAGAACCAGATCGTGCTTTCCGAGTAGTTTATTAACTAACACAATATTTCAAAATAGGCCTCGTTTTATTGTTGGAAAGAGTGAATTCAATTAATCCTACTGGGATTTAGATTTACTCAACCGCCAGGTTCATCCCTAAACTTTGAACCTTAAACTTTAAACAAATTAAACTTGCCTATGGCCAAATTATTTACTCCGACTACCAAAATTCAAAACAAACAAAGCCAAGAAGAGAAAGAAAAATCTTCTTCACCCTCTGAAAGTACAATCAACGCTTTGTTGAATTTTTCAAAATCATTAAGCATTCCAAAATCTGCGAGCATCGGGAAGATGTTTGTGGTGGGGAATTGAAGATGGTTTCAAAGTTTAAAGTTCGAAGTTTAAACAAGAATCCTATTTTTTAAATCTGGGTCTTAAAAAACCTTAAACATTGAACTTATTAAATCACGTCTTCGGGAGGAGAGGTTATTACCTTTTTCTGCCCGTTTCTGAAAGGGAATAATTTTAATTAAAAAGTAATTTTTCATTATGAGTAAAAGTAATTTCGAAAGAATGATGGATCTTGTTGATGCAACTTTTGACGTTAAAAACGATCCGAATCAATTAGACGTAGATTTTGAAATTATTGAAAATCTCGATAAGATAAATGTTGCTACCGTTACAGAATTAGATCATGGAAATGGTCCTGAAGCCTGGATTTTAATTATTCCTTCGAACCAAGATTTAATGAATCTTTTCATTGATAAAAAAATTTCGGAAAAAGAATTATATGAAAGAATTCCGAAAGATGGAAAATTCGATTCTTTATACCTTTGCTCTGCATTAGTTTTAGAAGAAAATAGAAGAAAAGGAATTGCCATGAATTTAACCATTAATGCCATCAGAGAATTTGAAAAGAATTATCCAATAAAAAATTTATTTGTTTGGACATTTACCAAGGAAGGCGAAATAGTATCTAAAAAAATAGCTATTCAATGTAATCTTCCATTATTTGAGCGGAAATAGCATGGATTCTTCAACCTCCATTAGTATCTAATTGATGGGGATATTTTTATTTAAAAAATAATATTCCCTTTTCTTTCTTTTGAAAATTGGTAGAACTTTTCACTAGTTTATTAGTGTTGGCCTGTTTATTTTTTAATATTTTTTTAATGCCATTTTTGAAAACAGGAACTCTTCATTTCAAAATAACAAACTCAACTAAAATAACTAGATTAACTAATTAACTTTTCACTTAATACAATCTTTCGCTGCCAATAAAATCTTTGCGAAATTTATATTCTTG
>JBIPLT010000119.1:0-9031 GCA_044368255.1 Flavobacteriales bacterium | reverse complement strand
ATCCTATCCCGATTATGCACATTCCTGGATGCTGACAGCTGTAGTTGCAGCAGACTATATCGATTACGACAATATTATCGGCCCTTCAGATGGAGATCGTGGTTATTGGGTGAAATTCAATTATCAGCGTACGGATGACGATTACAAATGGCGTATCCCTTACGAAGGAGCCAATTTCATTGAAGGAAACAGAGGCGATGATGATGACAATATGGCCACCATCTCCTATGGGGAAAAGGAGCTGTATTACGTTAAGACCATCGAAACCAAAACGCATATCGCACATTTCTATATTTCCAGCCGACATGACGCAAGAGGAGCAGCGGGACCTTATGATTTGCTGGGAGCCTCGATCACGGGAGCCAATGGTTCTATGCAAAAATTGGACAGCATAGAACTTTATAGTAAAAATGAATATTATTCTGATTGTGAAAGAGGAGAATTGAATGAAGATGCCGTTCCATTGCAAACTGTGCATTTGGAATATGACTATTCATTGTGTGACGGAATTCCGAACAGTGATAATGGGAGTGGAAAATTAACACTCAAAAAAGTCTGGTTCACTTCTGAAAATTCAAATAGAGGAGCCTTCAGTCCTTATAAATTCACTTATCAGCAGAATGAAGATTACAATATCCGTAACATGGATCGTTGGGGGAATTTCAAGGACAATGAGGGACTTTACACATTCGCTAACCCCTATCCTTTTAAAGATTTTCCTTATACGGAACAGAGCATGGCCACTCAGAATCCGGATTATGTTCCACCTACAGGTCAATGGGCGTTAAGCGAGGTGCAATTACCCACAGGTGGAATTTTCAAAATAGAATATGAAGCCAATGATTATGCCTACGTGGAAGGAAAAGAAGCCATGAGGATGTTCGATATAGTTGGTGTGGGAAATACAGTGGATGGCAGTGATATCATACAGGATGATGCATGGTTTTCATCTCCGGGAAATTCTCCATCTGCGAATTATCCAACCCGAACCAACCATATGAAATATGCGAATCTTGAAACTGAGATTGGCTCATTGGATGGCAACGGATACCGGATTTATTTTGAATTGGAAGAAGAAATACCAGGTACTACCATTGAAGCAGATATTAATGCGATTATACGTTATAATTATGTCAATGGCATGACAAAAATGTGGTTCAGGAATCTGACTAACCTTGAAAAAAACGGAGATGCAGAAGGAGTGGATTATGTGGAAGGATATGTGGATTTATTGACAGACAACGTAAGCAGCTTTGATTATTTCGGTGCCTGTAAAAAAAGCGGTGGAACAAATTATACCATCGGATATATTACCGTTGCGAAAGGACCCTTACAGGAAGACCGTGGAGGAATTGCCAAATGTAATCCGATGACTTCATTGGCGCTCAACCATCTGAAATTCGAACGGCCAGACATCGCTCATTGGGTGGTACCTGTAGAAAGCAATGCTTCTTCCATGTTTGCTGATTTTGTCACCACAATTCTAGGAATGAATTTGATTAATGATGTGATGGGAATGTTAGTGGGATTCAATCTTTGGGCATATGTAAAAGGACATTCCAAATACATTCAGCTCAATGGTAAATCGATTATCAAATTATACGATCCTGATAAGCAAAAATACGGGAACGGAGCACGTGTAAAGAAATTATACATAGAGGATAAATGGAGCAATGCAGCTGCCAACGATGATAATTCATCTTACGGACAGGAATACATTTATACACTCGATGGCGAAGAAGACGGAATTAGCAGCGGAGTGGCTTATGAACCTTCAATCGGAGCAGAGGAATCAGCTTTGAGAGAGCCGGTAGCATACGAGGACTCTCATTTTCTTGCCGGAGATCAAACCATGTTTGTTGAAAAACCGATTCTAGAAAGCTATTATCCGGGCGCATCGGTAGGATACAGCAAGGTAACTGTTAAAAGTATAGCACCTGACGAAGCCGCTGTTTTCAGTGCTTCCATTGATAATACAGCCGCTCCCATCTCTGTTTATGAATTCTTTACTCCGAAGGATTTTCCAGTTTATGGAGATGCAACGGATCTGAGCTCTGATAAACCCTTGATCCGTCTGGTAGCTGTACCTGGTTTTTATGCCGATTTAAGGATTAAAAAGGCGCGTTCACAGGGATACTCCATCGTGACTAACGATATGGCGGGAAAAAGCAAAGCAGTATCATCATACAAAAGGAATTCGGACGGAACGCTTGGTTCCCTATTGACTCAGCAGCAATTCGTGTATAATACCTCCGCACCTTTTTCCGAAAATGGAAATAACAAATTGAAAAACGAAGTGCAGGCCTTGTTGCCCGATTCTGCAGATTCAGATGTCAAATTCAGAACGGCAACTTTTGGGCAAACAGTAGATCTTTTTACTGAAAGAAACGAATCAAGAAATGATAATTGGAGTGGCGGGCTTGAATTGAATGTGGAAATAGGAACAATTCCATTAGTTCCACCTATTCCAGTAGCACTACCAGTTTTATTACCAACAGTCACACACAACGAATTCAGTTTTAAAACGGTTGTAACTCATAAAATTATTCATCGAAGTGGAATACTTGCAAAAGTGATTGCAAAAACAGATCAATCCACCATCACCACCGAAAATTTAGCTTTTGATGCAATGACAGGACAACCATTATTAACAAGCGTTATCGATCAATACGAAACACCTGTTTACAATCTTTCTTATCCTGCCTATTGGTATTATGAAAACATGGGGCCTTCTTATGTCAATTCTAGTCTTTCAATTGGCACTGGTTGCTCTACAACTTCTAATGGAAAAATTATAGGAACACCGATTGGCACTAATGTTAATCGATTCACTGTAGGTGATAAAGTGTATCTTACATATGCTTCGTCAACGGCTGAAGTAGCCAATATAATTCTTATTGACTATTCAAGCGGTACAGAAGCAATTTATTGCATAAAAGAGAATGGCGACCCAATTGTTTCAGGACAATCTGTTACCTCCATAAACATGATACAATCTGGTTATAAAAACATGCAACCAGTATCTGCAGGAGGAACTACATTTAAACAAATAGATGAATTCACTCTTGCCAATACTCAAACAGCAACTCAAATAGATTTTGATAAAATTATCAATGCATCGGCAGTAGAATTTTCTGATGAATGGCAAACCGATTGTGTTGATTGTGGGGAAGGTGAATTTGGTGAAAAAATTTCTGGTATTATAAATCCATTTTTTATGGGCGTGAAGGGTCTTTGGAGAATGAAACAAAGTTATGGTTTTTCAACTTCTAGAAATTATCCTGGCAATTCAATTGAGGATGGGTTTTATAAAACGTTTACTCAATTTCCTTGGAGAGATTCAGATTCAAAAGTAGATAACTGGATTTCGGGCGGAGAGGTTACTAAGTACTCTCCATTCGGATTTGAATTAGAAAACCGTGATGCACTTGGTAATTATTCTGCTGCATTATATGGCTATGATAATTCTTTACCAATTGGTGTTGCCGTAAATAGCAGGTACAATGAATTATTATCTGAAAATTTTGAAGACTATACGTGCATTGACTGTAGTGACAAATCCTTCATTTGGCAAACAGACGGTTCGATAAGTTCGGATTTTGGACACACTGGATATTATAGTATGAAGGTTAGTGGAACAACTTCTGTATTATCACAAACAATTAATTTACTAGATACTACCATTTGTGATGGTTACTTAGGATTTAATAATAAGGTATCATTAGGTGAAGCTGAACGAACAGTTGAAACAGGTTTAGATATTGAGTATGAAATAGAGGATTGTGAATGTCTTGGTCAATTTGCTCCTATAATAGAAAAGCGTTATTTTCTTAGTGCATGGGTAAAATGGGACCCAAACACAGTAGGGAGAGTTTCAACTTATAACGGTAAAGGAAAAATTACAGTTGAGTATTATAATGGGGGTCTTTTATCCTCACAGGATATTTCTGTGTCTGGAAAAATAATTGAAGGGTGGCAAAAAATTCAGGGTGAATTCATAATTCCTTCTGGAGCTAATAGCATTAGAATAAAATTGCAAAATGAAGATAATACTAACGGTGATGTTTACTTCGATGACCTTAGAATCGTCCCTTTTCATGGCAATATGAATACTTATGTTTATAATGCCAATAATTATAAACTGGCAGCCGAGTTAGATGAAAATAATTACGCCACTTTCTACATATATGATGAGGCAGGAAATCTTGTTATGATGAAAAAAGAAACAGCTGAAGGTATCAAAACCATCACAGAAGGAAGAAGTGATTCACCTAAAAACCAATAATTATGTATAAAATATTTTTAACCCTTTTTATTTTTATTTCCATCACTTCAGGTGCACAGGATTATAAATCTGATTTCAAAAAATCCATAAAATTTTACTCATCGGCAACTGACCTAAGTATGAGTGTGAATGTGAAAACATTCGAATCTGCCAATGATAAAACGGGAACTTCATTGGGTACTGGTAAGATGTATCGTTCAGCAAAAAAATACTATTCCAACTTCATGAATACTGAAATCATAGATGACGGGAATAAAGTTTTAATGATAGATCATGCCGATAAACAAGCTAGTTATTATCCAGACCATTCAATAATCAAAAATATCCCAGTTATGGATAAAGACATGGATTCAATATTAAAATCAGCAGACAGTATTATTTATGTTGGAACAAAAGACGGAGGAATCCAATATACCTGTTATGGAAAAAAGGAAGATCTCATCACAAAATACTATATCACTTTCAGTTCAAAAGACTACCACGTGACGAAAATCGAATATTTCTACAATCAGAAAAACAAGGATTTTGAAATCGAACAATACAAACTGATTGTAAATTACACTTCAGTTTCCACTTCTAAAGTTACTGAAACAGAAAAATTCAAGCTTGAAAATTACATTTCTTCCAATGATAAAGGATATGTTTTGAAAAGCAAATACTCAGGTTATAAACTTCAAGTAACAGATAAAAAGAAAGTATTGAATAAATACATCAAAGGGTAATATAAATAAAATTTAATACGGTAACGTATGCAAAACAGATTACAACAAATCATTATTCTATTCATCGGATTAATTTCCTTTACGAATATTTCAAGAGGAGCTGATCAATATTTCAGCAGTTTCCGAAAAGGCACTCAAATTTCGGCAGGTACTGTATTCGAATTAAGGGATGACTATTGGTCGGTAATAGGATCCAGTGATTTTGTTAACGTGATCGCAAGAAACCGTATCAAATTGCATTATACCGAACAAAGGAACACTTATCATAGTACCAATGCCACTGCAAATTGGCAAGTAGAAGTGAACCTCACCTATCAATACTGGGACGAAACAAATACCGCTAGTTCAACTTTTACAAAAGCATTGATTATAAATTATGACCCAACTTCTGCTTCTAACCAGGATGTTGATTATATAGAGTTTCAGGGTGGACATCGTGTTCGAGTAACAATTAATTCCTGTACACTATCAACTAATTTAGGAAGTGTACCATTAGATGTTTATCTGGAACAAGAAATGGAAGTGGAAAGATATTTTGATTTTGATTATACCGATATTCCTACATTGGTTGCAGATGGATATTCTACTGGTGATAAACAAGTCACACTTTATTGGAATTATATTTATGGTGCCGAAGAATATGATTTGGAATGGTGCCATGTGACGGATTACACTATTGATGCAGTTTCGTATGCAGATTTGGAAGATTCACGTTTTACTCGAGTAACATTAAGCGACCACAACTACACTTTGAATCTGGCGCATGATGACGGTGTAATATTTTTTAGAATTCGAGCTGTCGGTAGGCATGGAACAGAATATGAAGACCGACTAGAAGGAGATTGGATTGTAGATCCCGTTAGCATCAATGTTGACAATCTTATGACTGGCGTCTCAGATGAAAATAAAAACTGGACCTATCAGGCGTATTATGCCGAAGAAGGAAAACGAAAAGAAGTATTAAGTGTATTTGATGGAAGTGGACGAAATCGACAAGCAGTGACTTTAAATAATTCAGATAACAAGGCATTGGTAGCTGAAACATTTTATGATCATGAAGGACGTGCAATCATTAGTTCATTACCTGCTACAGATGATAATGATTTATACAATCATCAACTTCGTTTCTATGAAGGATTCAACTTAACCAATGAATTATCGCCTACAGTATTTAGAAAACGTTATTATGATAAAGATGATAATGTATCCGAATGTTTGCCAGAAAATGATGTTAAAATGCATTTGTCTAATGGCGCATCCAATTATTACTCTGTATCAAATGATGAGGCGCAAAATTCAGGTGCCGGAGATTACATAGCCGATGCAAACTTATTTCCTTTCACCCGAACCATCATGGGTAGAGATGGTCGTGTAAAATTTCAATCAGGTGTGGGTGATGCCCATGCAATTGGCAACACGCATGAACAAAGATATTTTTATGCTTCACCAAATCAAGAAAAATTAGATCGACTATTTGGGAATCATGCTGGATTTTCTAACCACTATCAAGTAACGCTAGTGGAAGACGCCAATGGACAAGTAAGTATGAGTTATACTAATTTGGCAGGTCAAGTAGTAGCTACTAGTTTAATTGGAGAAAATCCTGAAAGTTTAGTTGCTCTAGAATCCAAAGGTACACCCGAAACATTTACCTCGTCATTCAACAATGATAATAATTTCATTGAATCAGATGAAGCTTGGGTAATCGGAAAAAATATACTTGTAGAAAGTGCTGGTGAACATGATTTCGTTTATACATTGACTGGAGAACAGTATGATGGTATGTGCGGGTCTTCAGACAATGAATGCGTTTATGATATAACAATTACCATTTGGAATGAGTGTCAGGAAGTGATGGAAGAAACGGATGAAATAGCAAATGGTGTATGGACACCTGCTATTCTTGAAAGCACTTTTACCTATTCATATTCTGATTTGATTGCGGGTCCAACCTTATCTTTTACGGTGGATTTTCCTGCAATTGGTACATATTATTTGGAAAAAAGATTAACTATAAACGAAACAGCCTATCAAACCGCAGTTAATTTATTTACAGCTCATATGATGGATCAAGAGTTAAATGAATGTTTTGATTATGATCAGTTGGATGTGAATTATGATGGATGCTTATCTTGTGTTGATTATTGTACTTTATATCCTGATTTATGCAACGCAAATAATTGTCCAGAGCAAGTGAATAATGAAACGTTGGCTGCTCAAAGTTGTGATTATTTATATAATATATTAGTTGCAGATATGAGTCCTGGAGGACAATATTTCGATAATTTACCAGATGGTGATTTTACAGCAGATAATGGGTGGTTTAATACTAATGTAGCAACAGGAAGTTTTTGGTCCGATTTTGAAACTTATGTTGAGAATACAGCCAATTGTAACCCTATTCCGTCAATTGATTATGGCGTTTCTGGAAATCAAAATTGGAATACGGTTCGTGACAATTGGATGGAATGCTATGAAGCTTTTATAGTTCAATTTCATCCTGAATTTTGCCATGTTCAAACATGTGTGACTTTAAAAGATAACGGGATAACTGAATTCATGTATGATTTATTATCTGAAAATAATTATGCCGATGCCTATAACGGAGGCAGTGGTTGGTTAGGCGGTAGTCCAGATGCAGGAAGTAATTTGATAAATAGTGGAACTGCATTAGAAGATCCCTTGGCTGATTTTACAGCTGGTTTTGGCTCCTTTGAAAGTTATATGGATGATTTTCTTGACGAGGGAATGGACGGAGATAATACCGAAAGTTTATGGGATGAAGCATACAACTCTATTGATGTTGCTTGTACTACTTCTGCTTGTAATGATGCCCGTTGGGTTATTTTTAGAGGTATGTATTTAAGCTTACGAGAATCTTATATTAATTCTCGATTCGCTTGTGATTTTCTTTGTAATAATGATTTGAATTATATGGAAGCTGATGCTTGCGGTTCAACACCCTCTGAAGCTGTCGGATTTATGATTCGATATCCAAAAATTGATTATACCAATTACGATACTTCAGGAGAGCAAGATGATTTCGAAGATGCAGCCACCATTTTATCAATGGATTGTTATGGTTACGTTGACCTGGATATAGAGGATCTGATAGGTTTTGTCTGCCCGAGTAATATACCCGGATACTTGGAAATTGGCAGTACCAACATCTCTGACCCAAGCAATAGATTTGATATTTGTACAGGATCACCAACTTGTTCTGAGGCTGCTATAATAGTAGCTGATGCGATTAATTCTTATGTTACAATTCCAGATTATACAGCAACTGTTGAAGGAGGATGCATTGTAAGAATTTTATTTAATGCTCCTACAACATTTACAACTTTACCTGTTGGTTATTTATATTCTACTTCAAGTAAAATTAAAGTTGGAGATGCCTATAGAGAATGCGTAACAGAATCGGATCTTCCCAACTGTTATTGTACAGACTTGAACTTGAATTATCAGATTTATTCTGAATTGTATGGTACCGATGAAGATATTTTTACAGCAATTGCTGCTGATATGAATGCTACCTATGCACTTTCACCAACCGTAGATTGGGAAGATGTGCAGGAATGGTTTGAAAACTGCGAATCAGAAAATACACCTTGTTTGTTAGGCGTGTCTTGTTCTTTACCTGATGCAGTATTAGCAGATAATTGTGAACCCGTAGAACCCGAATGTAGCCCAGATGAAGAATCAGAAAATATTTCAGATTATTTTTCTTGGCAAATTTATGTCGACCAGGTAAATGCAAAAGTCCAAGAATTCAAAGATGCATACATTGAAAAATGTTTGCACGGAGCAAACTATAGTGAAGATTTCACTGTGGAAGGCCTTGATCACGAATATCACTATACACTTTATTTTTATGATCAAGCAGGAAATTTAACTACTACTGTTCCTCCTGCAGGAGTGAATCTTATTACAGGAGCACAACTTACCGCAGTGAACGAACATCGAATTAATCCAGCCGATTATACAAAACCGTTTGTACATACTTCACATATCATGCAAAGCG
>JBIPLT010000011.1:0-25632 GCA_044368255.1 Flavobacteriales bacterium | reverse complement strand
CTTCAGCAATATCCATCAATGGATTATCTTGATTTGGTGTGGAGCAAACTGCTAAAGTTTTATCTGCTTTAACAATTAACCAAGCCCATCCAGAGCCAAAACGTGTTGCACCTGCGGTAGAAACTTGTTTTTTCAATTCGTCAAATGAACCAAAAGTTTTGTCAATAGCTGAGGCTAAATCTCCTGTTGGATTTCCACCAGCATTTGGACCCATGATGGACCAAAAAAGATCGTGATTAAAATGTCCACCGCCATTGTTACGAACAGCAGGAGCCAGTTTAGAAATATTCGCTAAAATTTCTTCGATGGTTTTTGAATCCCACTCTGAATCTTTGATAGCTGCATTTAGGTTAGTTACATAAGCATTGTGATGACGATCATGATGGATTTCCATTGTAGTAGCGTCGATATGCGGTTCGAGTGCGTTGTTGGCATACGGTAATGCCTTTAATTCAAATGCCATATAATTTTGTTTTTTAAGTGAATGTTAGATCGGCGAAGGTAGGGAAAAGTGAAATTAATTTGACTATTATTTATTGACAATTAAACGAATTATTAAAAATCAAATCACTACTTCCATGTCTCCAAAACATCCAACATCAATTCCAAGGTTAGCATTCCTGGATAACGGTAAATATTTTCATAGTTTTCGTCTAGAATGACGATGGTCGGATAACTAAGATGTCCAGCATCAAGACCAATTTCTACTACAAGTTCATTGATAACTGCCGTTTTATAAGGCTTAAGAAAATAATCTTTACTATTAAAATTTAAACTATCAGCGATTTCAGAATTGAGTTTCACCGCATAATAGCTTTCTTTCATTAACCTCACCACATCTGCTTTAGGAAAAACCTTTTTATCCATCAATTTACAAGGTCCACACCAATCGGTATAAATGTCTATGAAAATCTTTTTCGGCTTAACCGCCATTGAATCTTTTAATTGTTCAAACGTTAACCAATGAAACGTTTCTTTTATCTTTTTTTGAGCAAAAGTAATTTGGATTCCAAAAAGGAAAAAAATAAAAAACAATAGGTATTTTTTCTTTACAATCATTTATTCAAATTATACCTGAAACCGAAAAACGCTCTAAATCCTTGAAAGGAAGTGAAGACATAGCTAGGATCGAAAGTATAACCGTTCGGATTATTAACCGGATCGTTTATGTTCTTGTCGAAAGGATCAAATGCCCTCATGATGCTGTTTGCCGGAGGAGTAAAGTTCAGTAAATTTTTAACACCAACGTAAAGTTCCATGGAACCTTTTAACGTTTTTGTGAATTGAAAGTTCTGGATACTGTAAAAAGGCGACTCAGAATCCCTGAAATCATTGGTTAAAACAGGCAAAAGCATTGGACCAACCATATTTCCAGTATAATCAAAACTTAAGCCAATATTGGGGATTTTATAAGAAATGGTAAAGGTTCCGGATATCGCTTCGGTCAACAATGGCCTTGATTTCACCCCATTTTCTTTTTGAAAAACGTCCATAAAAGTACCACCGATAATAAACCTCCATCGATCTGAAATGGCTCCTTCAAAGTTGATGGAACCACCTTTTATTTCAGCAAAACCATTAATATTCGAATATATGATTTGATTATCATTGGTTAAATAATCGGGAATTATTTTATTTGAAAATCGAGTAAAAAACAAACTCAGATCCAGATTCATGTATCCCTTTTTGAAAGTAAAAAGATGCGAATAATTTAAATTTACATTATAAGATTTCTCGGGTTTCAATTCTTCGGTGATGATTACTTCGCGAGCACCAGTGGCAGCTGCATGATCTTCGGTAAAAAGATTTACTAAACGAAAACCATTACCCATTCCAACGCGAAAAATATCTGATTTTTCATTCCAAGAAAGTTTATAATTTAAACGCGGGCTCCAAATTGCACCGTGGCGTGTGTGATAATCATAACGTATTCCCGTCAACAATTTCTGATTTTCATTGATAGAAAATTCATCTTGAATAAAAATTCCGGGAATTAAAAACTCATCGGGTTGATTCATTTGCACCAATGTATCAGATGAAAATGTAGCCGAAGTATTGTCATCATACCAAGTGTATCGAGTCGACAATCCGCCTAATATGTGATGTAAATTTTTCTTTTTCTCCCACAACAATTGGGCAAATCCGATTCTTTGAATGGCGGCATACTGAGTAACTCCATAATAAGAATCTTGATCATGATTACTATAAGAATATTGTAATTTGAGGATTTCTTTCATTGGTAATTGATAGACACCAAAAATTTCGAAACGTTGAGTGTAAATTGATTCTCCATAAATACTATCTGTACCTCTTAACTCAGGTTTCCATTGCATTTCTCCTCCCCAACGATCTTCGTAAATATATCTGGCCGCAATCGAAGCTAATCGATCTTCTTTTCGTTTGAAATTCCATTTATTGAAAACAGATATTCGTTTTTGGAGAGTGAGATCAGTAAAATTATCTCTATTATTATCTTCGGGATTAGAGTAATTAAAATAATTTACTCCAAAAAGTGTACTCGCTTTTTTCCATTTGGCAGAATATCCTAAATCTATATTATGTTCCAACCAACTTGACCCAAAATAATCGAATGAAAATTTAGGCGCATTGAGAGAAGATTTAGTGATGACATTCACAAGTCCGCCTACAGCTTCAGAACCGTATAAAGTAGAAGCGGGACCTTTCATCACTTCCATTCTATCAATTAAACTATTCGGAATTCCATTCAATCCATAAACCGTAGAAAGTCCACTGACGATGGGCATTCCATCAATCATGACCATAGTATATGGACCTTCCATTCCGTTGATATGAATATCCCCCGTATTACAAACCGAACAATTGATTTGCGGACGAACACCATTCACGATTTGTAATGCTTCAAATAAAGCTGGAGTTGGATTTTTCTTAAGAAAAGAAGGAGAATAAACCTCTATAAAAACGGGAGATTCTTTTTTTGAAATTTCGGATAAAGTTCCAGTTACCACAATGGGATCATCACATAAAAGGCAATCGTTTGGTTTTAATTTGATGTCAATACTGGTAATTTGACCATCTTTGATTATAATTTCTTTGGTAAGATTACTAAATCCAATGTATCGAATTTCAATTAAATGTTTTCCAGTTGAAACTTTTTTCAAACTAAAAAATCCATTTTCATCTGCCATACAACCCATTTTAGTTCCGGGTATATGAATAGTTGAAAAAGCCAAAGGTTCATTCGATTGTTCATCATAAATAACTCCTTGAATCGTCCCTGATTGAGAAAATACAATGATAGGCAAAAACAACACTATAAAAGTAATTAAACGCATTTAGATCAAAATTAATTTATTTTTAGACTTATCTAAATATTTTTTTATATCCATTTAAATTATTATTTTTGTGAGATGCATTTAAAACTCTCATTTACAGAAGAAAATTACCTCAAGGCAATTCATTCATTGACGGGTAAAAAGAAGGGGGTAAACACCAATTCCATCGCTGAAAAGCTGAGCACCAAGGCTTCGTCGGTGACCGACATGATCAAAAAATTGGCGGAAAAGAAATTGGTGAAATACGAACCGTATCAAGGTGTGAAGTTGACCAAAGGAGGAGAAAAGATTGCCGTTTCCACGATTCGTAAACATCGTTTATGGGAAGTTTTTTTGGTAGAAAAATTGAAATTTGGCTGGGAAGAAGTGCATGAAATGGCAGAACAATTAGAACATATTCATTCCATCGAATTAATAAATCGATTGGATGCTTTTTTAGATCATCCGAAAGTAGATCCGCATGGTGATCCGATTCCGGATAAGGATGGAAATATTCAATTGATGCCAGAAAATATTTTGTTGGGTGATTGCAAAGTAGGAGAAAAAGGAAAGATAACAGGAGTAAATGATATTAGTTCTGATTTTTTAATTTACCTCAATCAACATGAATTGACATTGGGAGCTTCGGTTAAAATTTCGCAAATTTTTGAGTTTGATCAATCTTTTGAAATTGAAATCAACAAGAAGAAAAAAATAACGGTTTCTCCATTGGTGACGAAGAATATTTATATCAGAAAGTCTTAAGCAATGAATAAAATGATTCTCAAATATCCTTCACACGCCAACTACAAGATGGGAACATTTTTTTCGCTTAAATTTTATATAAAAAATTTAATTTACACTTATACATGGAAACTTTAGTAGATTTTTTTTCAGAATTATCGCCAGTCATGGCTGCATTAATTGCCACCACTTTCACTTGGTTGGTCACTGCCTTAGGAGCATCCACCGTTTTCTTTTTTAAAACGATGCACCGAGGAGTTTTTGATGCGATGTTAGGTTTTACCGGAGGCGTGATGGTGGCAGCGAGTGTTTGGTCACTACTAATTCCAAGTATTGATATGTCGGAAACGATGTATCCCAATATGAAATGGATGCCTGCAGCAGTTGGATTTTTGATTGGTGCACTTTTCATTTTTGCACTGGATAAATTCACACCTCATTTACATATCAATTTCACAGATGATGAAAGTGAAGGAATGAAAACCCAATGGCATAAAACAACACTTTTAGTTTTAGCTATTACCTTACATAATATACCTGAAGGTTTAGCCGTTGGTGTTTTGTTTGGCGCGGCAGCTTTAGGATTGGACGATGCATCGATTGCTGGCGCAATAACCTTAGCTATTGGAATCGGAATACAAAATTTCCCCGAAGGAATTGCGGTTGCCATGCCTCTACGCAGACATGGTGTTTCTAGAGCTAAAAGCTTTTGGTACGGTCAACTTTCTGCAATCGTTGAACCCGTTGCTGGTGTTATTGGAGCAATAGCCGTAATTTATATGCAACCTATTTTACCATTCGCACTTTCATTTGCTGCAGGAGCGATGATTTATGTGGTAGTGGAAGAAGTAATTCCAGAAACACAGCGAGATAAATATACCGATGTGGCCGTGCTTGGTTTTATTGGAGGATTTTTAGTGATGATGATTTTGGATGTTGGACTAAGCTAACCTTTTCTTTTGTTCAAAGTTCAAGGTTTAAAGTTTATTGTTGGGGAAATCACCTTAAACATTGAACCTTAAACATAATATTCCGTTTTTTCAAAAATATCTCTATTTTTACATCCACAATAACCTATACAAAACACCAATCATGAGCAAAATAAAAGTAGCCAATCCAGTTGTTGAACTCGATGGCGATGAAATGACCCGAATTATTTGGAAATTCATCAAAGACAAGTTGATCCTTCCCTATTTAGAAATCGATATCAAATATTACGATTTGGGAATAGAAAACCGCGATGCTACCAATGATGAAGTAACCGTTGAATCGGCAAAAGCCATTCAGAAATATGGTGTAGGAATTAAATGCGCAACCATTACTCCCGATGAAGAGCGCGTAAAAGAATTCAAACTAAAACAAATGTGGAAATCTCCGAATGGAACCATCCGAAACATTTTGGATGGAACTGTTTTCAGAGAGCCCATCGTAATGAAAAATATTCCGCGTCTAGTTCCTAATTGGACGCACCCTATTTGTGTAGGTCGTCATGCCTTCGGTGATCAATACAAAGCCACCGATATGCTGACCAAAGGAAAAGGTAAATTGACGATCACCTTTGCGCCAGAAGATGGTTCTGCTCCTGTGACGCATGAAGTTTTTAATTTCAAAGGAAACGGTGTTGCATTAGCAATGTACAATACAGATGAATCGATTTACGGATTCGCGCGTTCTTGTTTCAATCAAGCCATCATGAAAAAATGGCCTTTGTATTTTTCTTCTAAGAATACGATTTTGAAAAAATACGATGGAAGATTCAAAGATATTTTTGAAGAAGTTTATAAAGCAGAATTCAAATCGAAAATGGATGAATTAGGAATCACCTACGAACATCGTTTGATTGATGATATGGTGGCTTCTGCTCTGAAATGGCATGGAGAATTCGTTTGGGCTTGCAAAAATTATGATGGAGATGTACAATCGGATACTGTTGCGCAAGGTTTCGGTTCATTGGGATTAATGACTTCTTCATTGATAACTCCAGATGGACAAATCATGGAAGCGGAAGCTGCACATGGAACAGTAACTCGTCACTATAGAATGCACCAACAAGGAAAGCCTACTTCTACAAATCCAATTGCATCGATTTATGCATGGACACAAGGTTTGGCTTTCAGAGGTAAAAAAGACGGAAATCAAGAATTAATTGACTTCGCAAATGCATTAGAAGTAACTTGTGTTGAAGCGGTAGAAGCTGGAAAAATGACCAAAGACTTAGCTGTTTGTGCATATGGAAATAATCCAACTCCAGATCAGTATATGAATACAGAGGATTTCTTGAATGAGATTGATAGCCGATTGAGAAAGAAATTGGGAAAATAAATAGATAATTAGCCAATGAGCGAATTACTCACTTCGTTCGTGAGAAAGTTAGCGAATGAGCCATTAAGTTACAAATAAAAAATATGCCCCGGTAGATCCCGATAGTTATCGGGAATCGGGGTTTTTGTTAGATGAAAAATATTTTGTAATTTAGTATCTATGAATTATTCAGAATACATCTCGATAGATTCCAATATTCGTTTTGGAAAGCCTTGTGTAAAAAACACGAGAATAACGGTTTATGATGTTTTAGGTTGGATGGCGTCAGGCATGAGTATTCCCGAAATAATTTCTGATTATCCTGAGCTAAATGAAACCCAAATAAGAGCTTGTTTGGCATTTGCTGCAGATCGCGAGCACAATTTCAAGATTGCTTCATGAATCTATTATTTGATCAGAATATTTCATTTCGAATCATCAAAAAAGTATCGGAATTTTTTCCTGAGTCAAAACAAGTGAGTGATGTTAATCATCTGAATTCATCCGATTTCAACATTTGGGAATTTGCCAAAAAAAATAATTATTGCATCGTAACTTTTGATAATGATTTCATTGATATTTCTGTTTTAAAAAGATTCCCTCCCAAAATTATTTGGTTGAGAACAGGAAATACCTCTACCAATTTCATTGCTGAAAAAATAATTGAAAATAAAAACCTGATTCATGATTTCATTCAAAATTCTGAACATGGTTATTTGGAAATTAAATAAATATGCCCCGGTAGAAATATCGGGGTTTTTGTTAGGCTAAAATAATGTCACAAATTGATATAAAAGACGTCAATCGCCTCGCGTTTCCAGCAATGGTAGCTGCGGTTTCTGAGCCAATCATCAATATTTGTGATTCGGCAATGATTTCTCAATACGGTTCAGATCCAACTACGATGCTCGCTGCAGTGGGTGTAGCTTCTTCTTTTTTCCTTTCTTTTATTTGGGTGTTTTCTCAAACGAGAACGGCCATGTCTACTGTGATGTCGAAATATTACGGAGCAGAAAAATTAAATGATGTTCGCACGCTCGTTCCGCAAATGATTTTGATGAATTTCTTATTGGGACTTTTCATTTACTTAGTCACCAATCTTTTTATTGGACCCATTTTCGAATTTTTTGATGCGAAAGGCGAAGTACTTTCCATGGCCATTGATTATTTTTCTATTCGAAGTATCGGTTTTCCGTTTGTACTTTCCTACCTGATGATTTTTGGCGTTTTCAGAGGAGTTCAAAACACGATGTGGGCCATGATCATCACCTTGATTGCCGGTGGAGTGAATCTAGAATTAGATTATATTTTCATTAATGGAATTGAAAATTTTATTGAGCCCATGGGAATAAAAGGCGTGGCACTTGCCAGTTTAATTTCTCAGTTATTGATGTTTGCCATGGCTGTTTTTTATCTCTATCGAAAAACAAAATTCAACCTTAATTTTTTAAAACCCATTCACACCGAAGTAAACAGTTTATTAGGAATGTCGGGCAATTTGATTATTCGTTCGGCAGCTGTGAACACCGCCTATTTTTTCTCCACTCGGTTTGCTTCTGGATATGGAGAATCTTACATCGCAGTTCAACATATCTGCATGAATATTTGGTTTTTTTCAGCCTTTTTCATTGAAGGATATTGCAATGCCGGAAATGCATTAGCGGGTAAATTAAACGGACAAAATAATCGATTAGGATTATGGAATTTAAGTAAAGTAATTAGTAAAAATTCCATAAAACTAGCTTTGGGTTTAATGACTGTATTATTTTTGGGCTATTATTTCATTGGAAAATTATTCTTCAAAGACGAAATGGTGGTTTCTCTTTTTTATGAAGTGTTCTGGATGGTATTATTGACTTTACCTCTGATGGCTGTTGCTTTTACTTATGATGAATTATTAAAAGGAGTGGGAAAAATGGCTTACTTAAGAAACACCTTATTGATGGCCACTTTTTTGGGATTTGTTCCGGTAATTTATCTTTCAGATTTATTTGATTTAAAATTACATTCAATCTGGATTGCCTTTATTTGCTGGATGAGTTTCAGAGCGATTCGACTTTCCAGCTATTTTAATGCAAACTACTATTACCAAAAGGCACCAAAATCTAAGAAATAGTTGTATTTTCGTTTATCTAAAACCAAGAAAATAATTTATGAAATACTTATATATTCTATTATTATCCTTCCTTTTTGCATGCGGAGGAGGTTCTGAAGAAAAAAAAGGCGACCAATCAGATGGTAAGGATTCTACCGAAACGACAGATTCAAACACAACTGACGCAAAAGAAGTAGAAGAAAATCCAGAAGAAGTTTCGATGGAAGAATTTGAAAAATCGGGTGAAGGAATGTCACTTTGTGATTGCGTTAAAAAGACAAAAGAATTAGAAGCCATAAGCATGAATTCAGATTCGGATGAAGAAATGATGGCAGCTTTAGATGAATTGGGTAAATTAAGAGATGGTGATTGTAAAATACTTAAAATGGGTGACCAAGGTTCACCAGAAGAAAGAGAAGATCGTCAGAGACAAATTAAAGCTTGTAAGTAAGAAAAATTCAATGTTCAAAATTCAAAATTTTTTGGACTTAAAAAAACTGTTCAATTTTAAGAAGCACTTTTGTCTTCCGTCTAAATACTAAATACTTTAAGTCTAAAAAAATGCAGACCGCAGAAAGAGTTTCCGATACCAACATGAGCGATAATTATGTGTTTCAACGCAGCCGTTTGGCTTATGTGGAAGCAGCAAAAATCGTAAGAGGAAATGTATTGGAATTAGGTAGTGGAGAAGGCTACGGAATGAAAGAACTCGCTTCGAATTGCGATAGTTATTTGATGTTGGATAAATACATGTTTGATCTTTCAAAAATTGAAGATAAAAACAAAGTGAAATTTCGTAAAATGGAATTTCCTCCTCTTGAGAATATTGCAGATAATACCTATGATTTTGTTGTTTCATTTCAGGTGATTGAACACATGATAAAAGATGAATTGTATGTAAAAGAAGCTTTCCGTGTTTTAAAACCAAGTGGAAAATTAATAGTTACCACTCCTAATAAAAAAATGTCATTGACGAGAAATCCTTGGCATATCAGAGAATATACAGTAGAAGAATTAAAAACTTTATTTGCCAAATATTTTAAATCGGTGGATGCAAAAGGTGTTTTTGGCGGACCAAAAGCAATGGAATATTATCAGAAAAATAAGGAATCGGTTCATAAAATTATGCGATTTGATGTGTTGAATTTACAGTATCGTTTGCCGCGTCAATTATTAGAAGTTCCATATGATTTACTCAACCGATTCAATAGAAAAAAACTTTTAAAACAGAACCAAGATTTGACCACAGGAATTAAAATGGAAGATTATTTTGTGGCGGATGCAAATGATGAATGTATTGATTTGTTTTATGTGGCGGAGAAGTAATCCTTCGAATTACTTTAAACTCTGAATTAAAAATAATAAGACACCTCCGTCTCGTTCCTCGACACCTCCCCTTATCAAGGGGAGGGATCCCTACTTACAAAGGTTGCACTTTAATTTATATAGTTTTATAAATATTGTAAAATTTAGATCCGGAGACATCCAACTCTTCCCCTTGATAAGGGGAAGTACCGCGAATGCGGGGAAGGGGTCCTCAGAAAATTCATGTAATTGAATAATCCATTTTATCCAAAAACTCTCTTCCAAAAACCATCCTTCTTCTCTAATGAAATTTCCAATTCCGTTTTAAATTCTTGCATGGTTTGATAACGACAAATCACAGCCGAACGCAACCATCTTAAAACATAATCAGAAGGATAATTTTGAATCGGTTTTTTAAAATTAAATTTCATTGAGGCTTTATTCAACACTTCTAATGTTGCTGAATTTATTTTCGAATTTTTCTCCAATGGCTGATTCAATTGCAAACTCATCATTATTGCGGGATTCGTCATTTCAAATGGTTTTTCACCGCATAAAAATTCATAAATCGTAAGTGCCAAAGAGTAAATATCGGTTGCAGGAAAAATAGACTCTGGGTAATTCAACATTAATTCGGGTGAAGCGTAAATCAACGAAAATGGCAACGGATTTTCTTTCTCTCTTTTTAAATGATGATCATTAGGAATGAATAAACCAAAATCGATAATTTTTACTTTTAATTCATCTCCTACAATAGTCAACATAATATTAGAAGGTTTCACATCTCCATGGATAATTTTGTGTTCATGCAAACGAATAAAAGCATCCAAAATTTTTGAAACAACTTTGTTCTTTCCTTCTTTTTTTACCAATGAATAAATAGATTTATTGTTTTTATAATTACTTAAATCTACTCCATCAATAAATTCTCGAATAAGATAAAGATTATTTTCTCTTTCACAGATATCCACCATTTCAGGAAAAACCTCATCGCTAATTGCAGAAGTGAACTCCTTTACCAATCTTTTTCTTTCGTTTTGGTTTTTATTCCATTTGGGATGGAGCATTTTAATGAGAACTTTTCTTCCGTCTTCTACCCTATTTCCTTTGTAAATTATTGAATATTTTCCATTAGCACGCAATACCGAATTTTTATCTTCCGGTGTGAAGTGATAGTTTCCATTCTTGCCGAGTAATGAAATTTGAGTCAATTGGAATTAGTTAAAATATATCTTAAACTTTCCTTCGATACGCTTTTCGGAGACTCAAAGCTACTCAGGATGACATCAGTTTAATCACTATTATTGTAAGCGGTCATCCTGAGTAAAAACGAGTCTTCGAGTTTTATATTGAAGGATTTGCCAACTGCGACTGTCATCTGCAAACTTCCTACTCTTTCCCTCGGTAAACTGAAAACTGAAAACGATCTCCTCCTCTCCCTTTTTCTTCTTCTATTTCTTTTTCTTTTCTTTTTTCTTCTTTTTCCCTGTATCCTCCGTTTTGGTTTCTGCGGTCTTAAATTCTTTATCTAATTTATTTCCAAACTCATCATATTCCTCCATAGAAATCAATTTATCTTGTTTGAAAACAGCAATGGTTTTCACTTGTCCTTCTTTGTGGTAAGCTTTATGTTCACCTTCTTTTTTACCGTTAACAAATTTTTCGGATTTACGCTCCTGCCCGTTATCAAACCATTCTTTCCAATCTCCATCTGGAATTCCATTTTTAAATTTCTGTTGCACGGCTAATTGTGCATTTTCATAATACAACAAACTCTCTCCATCTACCTTATCTTCCTTGTATGTCTCCTCTGATTTTACTTGACCATTATCGTAAAACAATTTATAACTACCATCCAATTTTCCCATTTTATAATTGATTTCCGACTTACGAAATGTACTATCCTTTCCTTCGTAATAGGTAATGTAAATTCCATTCTTTAAATTATTAGAATAGGTTTCTACTTTCTTTGGATTACCATTATCAAAATACCAAGTCCATCTTCCATTTTTAACCCCAGCGATATAACTGTTTTTCCAAGCCATATTTCCGTTGGGAAAATAATATTCCCATGTTCCCTCTGGAACTCCATTAGCAAAAGTAGTTAGACTTTGTAATTTGCCTTTTAATTCTTCAGGCTCTGTGGCTTTTTCTTTTTTATCTCCGGGTAATTTCCGCCTTCCTTCATCTGAATTATTTACTTTTTCAACACTACTTGAATCTTTCTCTAAACGGTAATACGTTTTTGAAGCGCCATGCTCTTTTCCGTTTACAAAATCAACATCTCGCTCGAGCGAATTATCTTCATACCATGATTTACATTTACCTGTGAATGGAACATTTTTGTAATAAACAACATCTGTACCTTCATCATATTCCATATCGCCACAATTAAAAACTGGGGCTTTACGCGCAGGCAACGTGCCTTGTGAAAAAACTTCTGTGCTAATAATAGCAAGAGCCGCGATAAAAATTATTTTCTTTTCCATACTCTAGTTTTTAATAATTCCAATTAACGCTTTGCTTTCCTTAATAGTGTTAATCGAAAGATTTAGGTTACAAAATTTATTCCAATCCTTTTGCTTGGTTCCAATAATGGTCCATTTCCTCCAACGTCATTTCTCCCATCACCTTTCCATCTTTCTTCGAATTCTCTTCTAAATAACTGAATCTGCGAATGAATTTTTTATTTGTGCGCTCCAAAGCATCCTCTGGATTTACTCCAATGAATCGAGCATAATTAATCAAAGAAAAAAGTAAATCCCCGAATTCTTCTTCAATTTTATCGGTTTTATTATCAATTTCCACTTTCAACTCTTCCAATTCCTCATTCACTTTTGCCCAAACTTGATCTTGATTATCCCAATCAAATCCCACTCCACGTGCTTTTTCTTGAATTCTAGTCGCTTTTACCATTGAGGGCAATGAAATAGGCACTCCTGATAAAACGGATTTATTTCCGCTCTTTAATTTGATTTTTTCCCAATTGGCTTTAACTTCCTCTTCGTCTTTAACTTTCACATCACCATAAATATGAGGGTGACGTTCAATCAACTTTTCACAAACCGAATGCAAAACATCGGCCACATCAAAATTATTTTCCTCGGAAGCAATTCTCGAATAAAAAACCAAATGCAAAAATAAATCACCTAATTCTTTTTTTATTTCGTTGCGATCTTTTTCAATAATAGCATCCGCTAATTCATACGTTTCTTCAATAGTGAGAATGCGTAAGCTTTCCATCGTTTGCTTTTTATCCCAAGGACATTGCTCACGCAATTCATCCATTATTTTTAGCAAGCGCGCAAAGGCATCTTTTTTTTCTTCGAGAGAATTCATGAAGTAAAGATAAGTTCAGATTAACTAAGTTCTTCTTCTAGAATACAAACAGTTTTCAAGAGTAATGAACATAAAAAAACCCTGAAGAAAAGCTTCAGGGTTTAAATATTTAAGAGTGAAAAGAATTACTTCTTCTCGCCTTTTTCCATTTCAGATTTCAAGTTAGCCAACGCATCCAAATCACCCAATGTAGTTTTTTCTACGTTAGAATTGATTTCTTTCACTGCCTTAGAAGTATTAGAACCTCCACCTTGTCCTTTTTTCGCTCCACCTTTTGGTGCTGCAGACTTAGTAGAAACTTCTTTCTCATCTGTACCTTCTTCGAATGTACGTGTATGCGAAACAACAATTTTCTTAGCTTCTTTGTTAAATTCAGTTACTACGAAATTTAATTGTTCTTCGTTCTTAGCATTCGTTCCGTCTGCCTTGCGTAATTGTTTAGCAGGAGCATATCCTTCTACACCATAAGGTAAAGCAACAGTAGCCGATTTATCATTTACATTAACAACTGTTCCTTCGTGGATAGATCCTTCAGTAAAGATACCTTCGAATATATCCCATGGATTTTTCTCCAATTGTTTATGTCCAAGACTTAATCTACGATTTTCTTTGTCTAATTCAAGAACGATAACGTCCATCACGTCTCCTACTTTACAGAATTCAGATGGATGTTTGATTTTCTTGCTCCAAGACAAATCAGAAATATGAATTAAGCCATCAACACCTTCTTCCAATTCTACAAACACACCAAAGTTGGTGAAGTTGCGAACGGTAGCTTTGTGTTTAGAATCCACTGCATATTTTCCTTCGATATTTGCCCAAGGATCTGGAGTAAGTTGCTTCAATCCTAATGACATTTTACGCTCTTCGCGATCTAATGTCAAAACAACAGCCTCAACTTCCTGTCCAACTTTCAAGAAATCTTGTGCAGAACGTAAATGTTGACTCCAGCTCATTTCTGAAACGTGAATCAATCCTTCAACGCCAGTTCCCACTTCTATGAATGCGCCATAATCAGCTAAAACAACCACTTTACCTGTAATTTTATCTCCTACTTTGATGTTCGGATCTAAAGATTCCCAAGGATGAGCAGAAAGTTGTTTTAAACCTAATGCAATACGTTTTTTATCATCATCGAAATCAAGAATTACCACATTGATTTTTTGATCTAGTTGTACTAATTCTTCTGGATGATTTACGCGACCCCAGCTAAGGTCGGTAATATGAATTAAACCATCTACGCCACCAAGGTCGATGAATACACCATATGAGGTAATATTTTTAACGGTTCCTTCAAGTACTTGACCTTTTTCAAGACCAGAGATGATTTGTTTTTTCTGCTCTTCCAATTCAGCTTCGATTAGAGCTTTGTGAGAAACAACCACGTTTTTGAATTCGTGATTAATTTTTACCACTTTGAACTCCATGTTTTTTCCAACATAAATATCGTAATCACGAATAGGCTTCACGTCAATTTGAGATCCTGGTAAGAATGCTTCTAAACCAAAAACATCAACAATTAAGCCACCTTTTGTGCGACATTTTACGAAACCAGTAATGATAATATCATTCGCAAGAGCCGAATTAACTTGTTCCCATGCATGGAACATACGAGCTTTCTTGTGAGAGATGATTAATTGTCCTGCTTTGTCTTCTGTTGATTCAACAAAAACAACCACTTTATCTCCGTTTTTTAAATTCGGATTATAGCGGAATTCGGATAATGGAACAACACCTTCTGATTTATAACCGATGTTAATTACCACTTCTTTTTTGGTAACTGAAACTACAGTTCCTTGGATAACTGCTTTTTCGGTAATTTGTGTGAGGGTGTTTTCATACTGAGTATCCATCTCAGCTTGTCTTTCTTTGGTGTATATCGCAGTTTCTGCGTATGCATCCCAATCGAAATCGGCTATTGCCGTATTGGTAGTATTTGCCATTTTGGGCTTTTACTTGTATCCCGGGTTACAGCTTCCAGGAGGGGTTTTTAATTGCCACGCTGTAAGTGACATTTTTTTAACGGCTGCAAAGGTAGTTAATGAGAATGAAAAATGGAAGAAATGTTAAATGAAAAATGAGGGAAAAGATTGATTTTCATAAAAAACAAATTACCAACAAGTTAATGTCCTTGTTAGTTGAAATTTTTGCATGATTATAATTACTTACCTACGGCATTACTTAGATTTGACTGCCGAATTTTTTTTCACCACAGGTTAAAATTAGAATCTCAAGGATGACAATGATAAAATTAGAAATGAAACAATAGTGTGCTGATATCGAAAAGTGGCAGGACTTAAAATCCAGAGGCCATTACGGTTGTGAAGATGACATTTCTTTACCGTAAAGTTTAATGTATGTGTTCAGAGCTTTTACAAAGATTATCTCAAAAATTTATTTTTCTTAGCTTTTCATACGAATATTTTCTAAGCCATTTAAACAACGAATTTTATTTTCTTTTTGCTTTGCATTCATCAATTTAAAATTGAACTTAACCATTTCTTCTGAATATCCTTTTGGATGATCAATATGATATACAATTGAAATATTTTTCATTGATTTAGTTTTTACACCATTAGCCTTAAGCCTCCACTCAACATCAACATCTTCACCAACACCTGCATGAACATAATCCATATCAAATCCATTTACTTCAATCAAAGACTTTTTAATGATACCCCAATTTCTACCAACTAATCCTCTTCCTTTTGGCTTGAAACTTAATTTAAATAATGGGAAATATAATCCTTCTTTTTTCTTTTTAGAATTAGAAAAAAGTAAAGAAATAAAATTCAATTTCTTTAAAGATTGACTCTTAACAATCTCTTTCGAAATTTTTTCGCCAAGAAGCACAGCCCTGCCTTCATAAATATATCCTTCTTGCATATTGTTAAGATATCCTTCTACAAAATTTTTATGTGGTATACAATCACCATCAATAAAAACCAATTTATCCGTTTTTGATTCAATAATTGCTCTATTTAGCATTTCGTTTTTTCGAAATCCATTATCTTCCTTCTGATTAATATGTGCAATTGGAAAATCATACGAATTTCTATTCTGCGAAATAAATTCAATAGTTTTTTCATTGTAATCATCTTCTGAGATTATTACTTCAAATTTTTTTCTACTCTGTAAAGCCAAAGATTGAAGAATTAGTTTTAAGTTATCTAATGCCTGATAATATGAGATGATCACTGTTAGCTCCATTGTTTGAGAATTAGTTATTACTTATTGGTCAAATTAAAAATACTTCATTATAATCACTTGCAACTTTTTCAAATTTATTATTTTTTACTCTATTTTATAGTTTTTCATCATTCAATTTATTTTTAATTCGAGCTCATAAATTCAACTATAATGACTAATGAAAAATTGCACAAAAAAAAGCCATTCCTTTCGGAATGGCTTTTCGTGATTATAATATAAAATTTATTTCACTTGATCCACGATAGCTTTGAATGCTTCTGGATTGTTAAGAGCTAAATCAGCAAGAACCTTACGATTCAATTTGATTTCTTTCTCGTCTAATTTATGAATGAATTGGCTGTAACTTAATCCAAACGGGCGAACCGCTGCATTGATACGTTGAATCCAAATTCCTCTGTAAATACGTTTCTTTTGTTTACGTCCTGAATAAGCGTGAACACCTGCTTTTTCAACGTGGTTTTTAGCAACCGTGTGAACGTTTTTTGCTCTACCAAAGAAACCTTTGGCGGCTTTGAGAATCTTCTTTCTTTTTGCTTTCGCTGCGACTTTGTTTTTACTGCGTGGCATACTTTTTTTGTTTTTGGTGCCAGTGTCTGATTTTATTCAGAACTTTTTTACTTAGCTACCGGGTTAAACTTTGCACTGAATTGGTTTCAGCACCTACCTAATTGGAATTTCTCGATTACATCATGGCTAAAAGATGCTTCACATTGTCCAAATCACCTCTGTGAACTAATCCGTCTTTTGTTAAAGCACGTTTCGCTTTGGTAGATTTTTTGGTCAAAATGTGTCTCTTATAGGCATGCTTTCTCTTGATTTTTCCTGTTCCTGTAACCTTGAATCTCTTCTTAGCACTGGAATTTGTCTTCATTTTTGGCATGATCTACTTTATTTTAAAATTAAACTTTACTAACCTAATCAATCAGCTAAAGCTGATTGCTATTTTTTCTTTTTCGGATTGAAAAGGATAAACATTTTCTTTCCTTCCATTTCTGGTAATTTCTCTACAATACTGTAATCTTCGAGTGCGGTTGCGAATTTCAATAAAAGAATTTCACCTCTTTCTTTGAAAATAATCGTTCGTCCTTTAAAGAATACATGCGCTCTAACTTTACAACCTTCTTCTAAAAATCCAATGGCATGCTTCACTTTGAAATTGAAATCATGTTCATCCGTATTGGGTCCGAAACGAATTTCCTTTACAGAAATTTTCGCTTGTTTCGCCTTTTGTTCCTTTTGCTTTTTCTTCAGCTCATAAAGGAATTTTTTGTAATCAATAATCTTACAAACAGGAGGAACAGCATTTGGAGAAATTTCTACCAAATCTAATCCCAACTCATTTGCCATTTGTATAGCTGTTCCGGTTGAAACAACTTTTGCCTCTATCCCATCCCCAACTACTCGTACTTCACGCGCAGTAATTCGGTGATTGATTTTGTGTAGATCTTCTTTTCTTTGACCTCCACGTGGCTTAAAAAATTTTTGCTCTGCGATACCCTTTGTTTTTTTGGTTACTTAATCAATTGTTGGCAGCTTTTCTGCAATTTCTTTTCGAATAATTTCTGCAAATTCTTCGAGTGTAAATGAACCCAAATCTCCGCTTCCATGTCTTCGAACTGAAACTCTATTTTCAGCTGCTTCTTTCTCACCAACGATAAGCATAAATGGTAATTTTGCCACCTCCGCATCACGGATTTTTTTACCTATTTTTTCGGCTCTTTCGTCAATGAGGCTGCGAATATCGTAATTATTCAGCAATTTCAAAACGTTTTGTGCATAGTCATTGTATTTATCGCTGATCGGCAAAATGATTGCTTGCTCTGGAGTTAACCATAAGGGGAAATTTCCAGCGCAATGCTCAATCAACACAGCCACAAAGCGCTCCAAAGACCCGAAAGGCGCACGATGAATCATTACTGGCCTATGCTTCTGATTATCACTACCAGTATATTCTAGTTCGAAACGTTCTGGAAGGTTATAATCAACCTGAATGGTGCCTAATTGCCATTTTCGACCAATAGCATCACGAACCATAAAGTCCAATTTTGGGCCATAAAATGCTGCTTCACCATATTCGATGACGGTATTTAAACCTTTATCGGCAGCGGCTTGCATAATCGCTTTTTCGGCTTTTTCCCAATTTTCGGTCGAACCAATATATTTAGAATGATTTTCTTTATCGCGTAAAGAAATTTGTGCCGTATATTCTGTAAAATCTAGAGCTTTGAAAACATACAAAACCAAATCAATTACTTTTTTAAATTCTTCTTCTACCTGATCGGGACGGCAAAATAAATGCGCATCATCTTGAGTAAATCCTCGAACACGAGTCAGTCCATGTAACTCTCCGCTTTGCTCATAACGATAAACGGTTCCGAATTCGGCTAATCTTACTGGCAAATCTTTATAAGATTTTGGCGAAGCTTTATAAATCTCACAATGGTGAGGACAGTTCATCGGCTTTAAGAAGAACTCTTCACCTTCTTGCGGAGTTTTGATAGGCTGAAAAGCATCTGCACCATATTTTTCATAGTGTCCAGATGTTACGTATAATTCTTTATTTCCGATATGAGGAGTTACAACAGGCTGATACCCCATTTTTACTTGTGCTTTTCGCATGAATTGCTCCAAACGCTCACGGATGGCAGTTCCTTTTGGTAACCACAAGGGTAACCCCATTCCCACTTTTTGTGAGAAAGTGAAAAGCTCCATTTCTTTTCCAATTTTTCGATGATCGCGTCTTTTGGCTTCTTCCAATAATTTTAGATAATCATCGAGGTCTTTTTGTTTAGTAAAAGTAATGGCGTAAATTCGAGTCAATTGTTTATTTTTCTCATCACCTTTCCAATAGGCTCCCGCTATGGCCATTAACTTTACTGCTTTGATAAAACCAGTATGTGGAATATGTGGGCCACGACATAAATCGGTGAATTCTCCTTGCTGATAAAATGTAATTGAACCATCTTCTAAATTCTGAAGTAAATCCAATTTATATTCATCTCCTTTTTTTGTAAAGTATTCTATAGCATCTGGCTTTGAAACATCACTTCTGATGTACGGAGTATTTCGTCTTGCTGCTTCTAAAATTTTGTTTTCAATTTCCTTAAAATCATTATCAGAAATAAATTGTCCGTTCATGTCTACATCATAATAGAACCCATTTTCGATTGGAGGACCAATTCCGAATTTAATTCCAGGAAATTTCGCTTCTAAAACCTCCGCCATTAAATGTGCAGAAGAATGCCAAAGTGTACTTTTCCCAGCATCATCTTCCCACTTAAGGAGTTTTAAATTTGAATCTTGATGGATAGGAAGTGTGACATCCACCACTTTTCCATCTAATTCGGCAACCAAAATATTTCGGGCCAAACCTTCTGATATGCTTGTGGCAATTTCTAATGCTGTAATTCCTTTGGCATATTCTCGAATAGAGCCATCAGGTAATGTTATTTTGATCATAGATAATTATTCAATTTTAAAGTCTGCAAAGATAAAAAAAAAGCCCCGCGTCAACCGCGGGGCTTTCAATAATATAAAGTCTTCGGTTTAAGCGTTCTTATATCCATAGGTTACTACACAAAATCCTTTTTGAGGAACCATTTTAGGTTCTTCTTTTGACTTTGGAGGCAATACTTCTTGAATATATTCGGCCTCAGGAATATAATATTCAATGAAAACACGCTTTAATTTGGTTTCATTGATGCGTTTAATGTCTTCTTTTTTAACTTTTTCGTCTTTTTCGTCTGTTTTTCTATTGTAAAGTTCTACTTTTTTAGTCGTATAAGCTTCATTTAAATCTTTGGTTTCAATTATCACTTCAGCTTTAAAGTCAGAAACTTCTTTCAAAAGAATTCTTTTTTCAGGATAATTTCCAGCTGCTTCTTTAGAAATATCATAAACACGAATCTTAATTCCAACTGGTGAACCATCGGCATTAAAACAAAGTTTATAATCGTTTCCATTGAAAAGTAATACTTCAATCTCTTTCGTTTGGTCGTATTTCAAATAGTTAAAATGGGTAATTTTCGTTCCATCATAACGATAAGGCTTCAATTTCTCTCTAGTTTTTTCCTTGCTTTGTTCAACTTTACTAGTTTCTTCTATTGGCTGAGAGCCTTTTTTGTTAGCAACTTGAGCGACTGTTATCACTGATAACATGGCTGCAAACGTTGCGAATATTAATACTTTCTTTTTCATATGCCTAACAGATTAAATATTGGTAATTTTAGTACGAAGTGCAATCAATTTTTCTGCCATAGACTTAACTTCTTCTGGTTTAAGGCTAACTGCATAAGCTTCATCACCTTCATGACCTCTAACAGATTCAAGACTCATGTACAAATTGTGAATTCCTTTTAAGTCCGCAGAGAATTCTTCCAAGTCTTGTTCTTTATCCTTAACATTTCCTAAAGCTTTCAAAAGTGACTCTAGTACGATCATTTGCTCAATAAGTTTACCGCCAATATTAGTTTTATTTTTTTCGATAGCATCTTTAGATCCAAAATACATTCCTTCAACCCAAGCGCCCGCAAAAATAATTAATCCCAAATCTTGCTCTTTATTTTCATATAAATAGTCGTCAGTTTGTTGTTGAATAACGAACATTATTTCAAAAATAGAATCTTTGTTACTAATATTCTTTTCGAAACGAGTTAACAATTCTTTTGATCCTGTAACTGTGCCTAATCCAACTTGATCACTCATTGCATTTACCACTTTCATAATTTCACGAGCTTCCTTGGTTTTGTCACTAACGATAGCATAAGCAAGATCGGCTGAATAAACACCATAGTTCACTTTTTGTTTAAATGATGTAGTGTATTTATCTGCATTTTCCGCTGGATTACAAGCTGAATAATCAAACGTAAGACCAGCTTTATTAAAAATTTCAGCTACTTGAATTGGTGAAGGTAAAAAAACAGTAGATTCCTCACTATCCTCTGTGGTTTCTTCTTCAACTTCATTATCTACTTCTGTAGCTTCAGAGGCTTTATTTTTTTCTTCGCCTCCACATGAGGTAAGAGCAAATGATACTGGAGCTAGCATCATCATATAAATTAAAATGTTTTTTCCTTGCATAATAGTTTTAGTTAAGCGCTGCAAATTTAATCAAGTTTATTGAGATTTAGACATCTGAATAAAAAAAATCAGGGATTTAGTTTTTTTACATCCCAACCACCCAAACATCTCCAGTTCTTGTGTAATTAGCACACCAGTCTTTCAGCTCTTTATCTGATATTTTGCGTTGATCTGGCATTTTCTTCCAAAAAAAATCTCGAATAAATTTAAAAATCAATTATTTAGAAATTTTTCAGCACTTTGGCTAGCGAGCTTTTAATTAAGACAAAAAACCAATAACCTCTAATCCTAAAATTTAAGCAACCATTGAACTTTTGATAAAATAAAGGTAACGTGCAAAGGTGATTTAATTATTGTTGCTTTTTTTATCTCTTTCTTAAATAAAGATCAAACTTTAGCTATTCATTTCTTTTTGGTAATTATTTAACGAATAATCATTTTTAAATTAAATTTACACTTAACTTTTAGAAATTAAATAATCCTAATGTATTTAAACTGAAAATTAAAAGTATTAAAACCAGAATTATGATTAAAAAACTATTTTCATTCGTACTTTTTATGATTGTCCAGAATTTTATTCCCGCATTTGGACAAACTATTCATGCAGATTATTTAGATGGGGCCATTTGGTTTAAGATAAAAGAAACATTTCCTTTATCCAATGCCGTTCAAATGAATGGGAAACCTGTTGATCAAATGAATTTGAACGCAGTTGAATTTGCGTACACGAAACAGATAGCCATCAATTTTGCCATTCAAAATCTCTCTAGACCTTTTCACATGGTAAAAGATAATTCCAAATTAAATAGAGTCTATCGGATGGAATTAACCAACCCTGAGGATGTTGATGCTATTATCAAAGAATTGGAAATGAATCCAGCGATTGATTATGCTGAAAAGGTTCCTTTATTAAAGCATTGTTTAACTCCAAACGACCCTAGTTATAATTCTTCTACACAATGGGGATTATTTAAAATTCAAGCCGCACAAGCTTGGAATATTTCTACGGGAAGCACAAGTGTTGTGGTTGCTATTGTAGATGATGCTGTGGAAATTACTCATTCTGATTTATCACCAAACGTATGGGTAAACAGTGATGAAATAAATAGTAACGGAATTGATGATGATGCAAATGGATATATTGATGATCGACAAGGATATGATGTTGCTAGCAATGATAATAATCCAAATCCACCCACTGTGGCTTACGATCACGGCACTCACGTGGCTGGTATTGTAGGGGCTCGTTCTAATAATTCTGTGGGTATTGCTTCCATTGGTTATAATATAAAAATTATGGCCGTTAAATCAACTACGCAAGTTTCATTAGTAACACATGGTTATGAAGGAATAGTTTATGCTGCCTATAATGACGCTGATGTGGTTAATTTGTCGTGGGGAGGATCTGGATTTTCCACTACAGGGCAAAATATTATTAATGATGCTTTATCGCGAGGATGCATACTAGTAGCTGCGGCGGGTAATGATAATGTAAATACTGTTTTTTATCCTGCAGGTTACTCTGGTGTAGTTGCGGTTGCATCATCAACTACTAATGATGCAAAATCAAGTTTTTCTAATTACGGAACATGGATTGATGTTACTGCTCCGGGAAGTAGTATTTACAGTACAGTTCCTGGAAATACTTACGATTACAAACAAGGAACATCCATGGCATCTCCAATGGTAGCTGGATTAATGGGATTAGTTAAATCTGTTAACCCTAACATGCCTAATGCAGATATTATCAATTGTGTTTTATCTACTGCAGATAATATTAATACCGTAAATCCATCTTATATCGGACAATTAGGAAGTGGGAGAATCAATGCTTTTGATGCCGTTTCTTGCGCAGCAACTACTTTAAATTTACCTCCCGTAGCCGAATTTATTGCAGATTACACCACCATTCCTGCTGGAGCGAGTGTTGAATTTACAGACCAATCAGTTTATAATCCAACCTCATGGGCTTGGACATTTACCGGAGGTACGCCCGCTTCTTTTAATGGTCAAAATCCGCCAGCAATCACTTATAATGCTGCTGGAACCTATCCAGTTTCACTTACCGCTTCTAATGGAAATGGAAATGATGTTGAAACAAAAACAGGTTATATCACTGTTACTGTAAATAATGGTTGCGACAGCTTAGGAGATCATCCTTGGAATCCTGCTTTAACTCCATCTATATTTACATTGAGCCCTGCAACCAATGGTTATTTAGCTGGAACTAATAATACAGGTGATAAAGCAAAAGCAAATTATTATAATGCTTCTCCATATACCTACCTAACTGGAATGTATCTATGGTTCGGAGAAGCTCATGATAGTAATCCAAATGAAACGGTTACTGTTTTTGTTAAAAATGGAACCGGAATGACCGTTGGCGCTAATCTCGCCAATGGAACCAAAACTGTAAGAATGGGTGATATTATCGCTAATATTGCTGGAAATTTTTTAACATATGTAGAATTTGATCCTCCAGTAACTTTACCAGCTTCGAAGGAAATTTTTGTTGGAGTTGATTTTTCGGGATTAACATTTGTTACAGGTATAGAAGATTTAGGATTGGTAACAACAGCTCAAAACGAAGCAAGCAACGGATTTGAGCAACTCACAAATAATGTATGGCAAAATTACTCCGTACGATTTGGAACCAATTTTGGAAATTATATTAATCCAATTGTAACCGATGTTCCTACTGTAATCACATTCACACAATCGGCAACAACTGTTTGTGCAGGAAATTCAATTTCATTTGATGCAACAGGAAGTACAGTTGAAGATACCATGAGATGGACGTTCGTAGGAGGAACACCTTTTTACTCCAGCAATATGCAACCAACCGTTTTCTATAATACAGCAGGAACACACAGAGCCTATTTAGAAATTATTGGAGGTTCTTGCTCGGGTTATAAAATAGATTCGGTTGACATTAATGTTTTAGCCAACCCATCAGTTACCGTTACCGCAACAGCTGATATCGTTTGTCCGGGAAACAATTCATCTTTATCAGCCGCAGGTGCAAGTTCTTATTCGTGGACACCATCCACCTTTTTATCTGGCACAACAGGTGCAAATGTTACTTGTATTTCGCCAACCAATTCAATTACATATGACGTAACAGGAACAACTGGTTCTTGCTCGAAAACTACTTCAATTACTATCACTTTAGATAATAATCCACCAGTTGCCGAATATTTAGTTACACAAGACAGTATTTGTTCTGGATCATCGGTAACATTCAATGGTGCTGGTAGTGATAATGCCAATAGTTATGTTTGGGCATTTACTGGGGGTAGTATTTCCAGCTCTACGAACAATGGACCTACGGTTACCTACCTCACACCAGGAAACTATTCGGTTAATTTGACAGTGACCAATAATTGTAGTCAATCGGATAATGTAACGGGAATGATTGTTGTTTTAAACTGTTTAGGAATAGAAAATTCATTTGCTGAAAACAGTATTTCTGCATTTGTAAATCATGAAAATGGGCAATTAAATATGATGACCAATTTCATTGAATCAGCTCAACTTCAATTGGATTTAGTTAATTCAATTGGACAAAACGTTTATAGCGAAAGAAGTTCATTTGCTCAAGGAAATCAATTAAAAACAGTGGATATTTCAACCTTTTCAACTGGAATATATTTCCTTCGAGTGACTGATGGAAAAAGAAATTTTGTTGTAAAATTTGTAAAATAATTAAAAAATAAATTGATTTTTGGCCCATTCAATAGTTGGATGGGCTTTTTTATTCTTTAAAAAGAGTATTAAAGGTGATTTACATCATTCAATCAATTACCTTTGAAATGTGAATAAAACTCAACTTTTCTATTTTATTAAATTATGTCGTCCATTGAATTTATTAATCATTGGTGTAACGATGTATTTCATGCATTTTTTTGTGATTGGAAAATTGATTAATTCGTTTGAGTCTGAAAATCGCTCAGCTGAATTTTTAGTCAACTCATTTGATTTCTTCTTATTGGTTTTCTCCACCATTTTAATTGCAGGTGCTGGATACATTATCAATGACTATTTTGATATTCGTATTGATCGTATCAACAAGCCAGAAAAATTAATTGTAGGAAAATACATTAAGAAAAGGGTTGCTATGCTTACTCATACCGGAATGAATATTGTAGCAGTTGGAATTGGCATTTATTTGAGTTTGAAATATGGTTCTTGGTTACCCGTTATTTTCCATTTAATTACCACCACTCTACTTTGGTGGTATTCTGTTCAACTGAAACGAAAATTTTT
>JBIPLT010000445.1:0-2805 GCA_044368255.1 Flavobacteriales bacterium | reverse complement strand
CCAGCCCTGCTGGCAAAGACGGACTGCCTCCGTGCGAGGGAGGCTGGTGTTGGCGAGGAAGGGGCGGACTTGTGCTTGGCTGCGCTGCCTGCTTCCTCGCCGTGGAGTCCATTGTCCGTCATGCCACGCCCTCCACGACGCCGCCCCTTTCGTCCTCGTTTGTCGCCGTCATCGGCGGGCGCGTCGAAGGCCTTCTCGCTGTCGTCGTCGGACAAACTCTTGCCGCGGCGCCGTTTGTGCACAGCGCTTCCGGGCGTGCCACGGTCCATGAACACGTCACGTGATTGCGAAGGCGGGCTGGCAGAGCCTGACATGCTGTGGCTATCAGAAGACACGGCCTTGCGCTTCCTGGTGCCCTTGCGCGACGGACTGCGGCCACCTCGCTTCCTCTGGCAGCCACGGGAAGCACTTGCGGTGCTGACTGACTTGCCACCGCGCCCGGACCGTTGCTGGTGCTTGGCCTGATCGTACCTCCGCACGGAATCGTTTTCCAAATTGATGGTGCCCGAGCTGCTCACGATGGCCTGCAGCTTCAGGGTGAGGGACGATGCTCCCAGCATGCTCTTTGCCATTTTGCCAACCGCATGCCTGGAGGGCTGCGGACGGCTGCCGCCCTCGGGATCACGAACTAGCGCGCTGCCAGCCTTGAAATGGGAGCACCGCCCGCGGTCCCCCGCAGACTGGAGTTGCACGCAGCTCCACTTCGCTGGCGGCTCGATGATCTTGTGGGACAGCAGATACAACGTAACGTGCACGCACACTCCGCGCAGCGAGTGGTCTGCGCACAAGCAGTAGTAGATTGTCATGTCGTGCGTGATTCTCGGCCAGTGCACGGTACACCCGTTTCCCATGCGGTGGCTGCCCTTGTTGAGGATTGGAATGCCACGCTGGAAACGCAGCAGGTACCGCTTGATGGCTTCCTTGCCTGTGCCCAAACGCGGTTACTGCACTTGCCACAGTACTCATGAATGCATGCACTGTGTAACAGATGTCACCACATAGGACCAAGTGTGCAACTTGCACACCAACGCAGGCCATGTGATGAATTTGCACACCAACGCAGACCAACACAACCACAGATATCACCACATTCGACCAAGTGTGCAACTTGCACACCAATGCAGGCCAAGTGATGAATTTGCACACCAACGCAGCCCAACACAACAGATAGCACCAAGAATGCGCAAGCAGCACAATTTCAGGCACAGACTACTACTGGGCACACTTGCCTGCAAGGGGCACCAGCACGGCCATGGTGCCCGTGAGCTCATACCACTCTTGAAGGTTCATGTCCTCGAGGAGTATGTTCGGTGGGCAGTTGAACAATTGCTTGGATTGTTCTGCCCACGATGGCTTTGCATGTGGTTTGGTGCAGGGAGAATGAAGAAATGCTTTGATGTTAGCGATTGTGCGGCTGGCGTTGTTGGGATGGTTGGCCCTGCACTCAAACAGACTGGCGTGCTGTGCACACAGAGTCTGCAACGTGCGGTAGCTGGGCACCATCAGGCACGCCAGCTTCTCCTGCGTCATCACTGCGCCCATGTCCATGACGCGACTCGCTGGCGTGTTGTCGGGCCGGTGCACGTACACCATCTTGGCAGGGTCCAGCCGATCAATGTACAAGAACTCCAGGTATGCCAGGTCCATGACATTGATGCTGCACGCGTGAGGGTTGCCTGGGAAAGCAACGAAGTTCATGAGGTGCTCGGCGGCGACAAAGTGGTCGTGGTGCCATATGTCGGACCTGAAGGTGTCGGTGAAGGCGCTGTCGGAACGTGAAATCGTCTGCATGTGCGTGAGGAGCTGTGGCACGTGAGCCTGGTGGTTGGCGCGCACAGGCATTTGCTTGTGGCTCACCTTATTCTGAGATTCGGTTGCGTTGTTGCTGCCTGCTCCGCCACCATGCGGAGTGAAGATGTTCGCACACGCCCGCGTGCTCATACCTTGCAAGTATGCAGCCACCCTGTCCCGGAATGTGTACTCGCCAGAGGCGTCTTTGAACATGTCCTGGCTGGGCAGGGGATGCAAGTTCTTGTTTGTGCCCAGCATGTCGAGGTACATTTGCACCAGCACTGGAGTAGACGATGGCACCTGCGCAAGCAACACAAGAGGTTTCACGTCACACCAACACTGACCATCGCAAGCATAACGACCCCACCAAACCAATCGCAGCAGATGCAGCCAAGAGCACGCACGCCACACGAACGCACACCATCACAATCTCACCTTGTTTTGTTCGTCGATCTTCTTCAGCCAGGCCAAGGCATACGGCAGAGCACTCTTGTCCACCAGGGCTCCTGGTGCCATTTTGGCGAGGTGCATATGGGTGTGGGCTATGCAGTTCGTGTGTGCAACCAGCTCGCCATCTGGCACGACAGAGTCAGTGGTGGTGGAGTTGAGCAGTGCAACGTCCTTGTCCTTGACGACTTGGGAGAACTTGAACAAGAGATGCGCAGGAATGCCGTCCAGGTACGACCGCGCAGGTGCTCGTTGCGAGCGGCAAGCCTCGACTTGACACAGTGCGTAAGGCTCGCCGACAGTGAATGGCCTGAAATCAGGAGGCAGGTTGTCCGCGCAAAGACGTAGCCTGTCAGCATCCCAAAGAGGCGCAGGTGGCTTCTGCTTCAAGGACAGCGGGTTGTGCACCACATGCACCCGCTGCGTCTGTGAGGACGCTTCCTCACTCGCCGGCGCGTCACAACCGGGACGTGGGGAGGCGGTGTCGAGGGGAGCAGCCTCTATGCAGTTGATGCTTTCCACGAGCCGCATTTTCTTGTCCGCGTTGAGCGCTTTCCAGGAGGTGAC
>JBIPLT010000370.1:0-2808 GCA_044368255.1 Flavobacteriales bacterium | reverse complement strand
TAATAACATGCACGAAGTAACCCTTATCACAGGTGGGGTAAGATACACCATTGGATCTTTCTGGGATGACCGACAAGAGTCAGACTACCCACAAGAAGTAAGAGACGCTTGGGCCGAAGAAATGAAGGCTACTAGAGCTCAGCAAGAGATTGAACGAGCAGAGTGGCAAGATCTTCTAAAGCAGGGTTGGAAGTTAGATGCTGCTGGAAATAAGTACAAAATAGAAGATATTGCAAATGATTGAGTCTTTTAAACAACAGCTAATAGATAGTGGATATGTAGTTACAGATATTACTCCAGAACTATTCTCTGTTGAAAACTTTTTATCAGAAGACCAACTAACTACTTTTTGGGATATTATCCATAGTACCTCTCAAGAAGATTGGGAAGTAGAGTACCACGCAAACTTAAAGTACTTTTGCATGGAAAAATTTGGCAGAGATGACGTAGAGAATTTGGTTGCTGAGGGTAAGTTTGAAATTACTCAAAATTGGAAAGATAAAAACTTTAACATATTACATCATGGGATCCATAGGCCTTTATATGATGGACTAAACTCAATGGTAGTCAAAGCTGACCCAGAACTAATTTTAAGTGGTCTTGCGACAATTCAAAGAATGCAGCCTGGTGTTGAGTTAAAAGCCCACACAGACCAGCATACGGACCCCTCAATTAAGTACGCGACAATTGTATACATTAATGATGACTATGCAGACGGCGAGATATTCTTTCCAAAACTTGATATTAAGTTAAAACCTAAACCAGGAACTATGCTATTTTTTCCAGGAAACGAAGAATATGAGCATGGGGTCAAGCATGTAGGGGATGGACCAATAAGGTACGTTCTTGTTGGATTTATTAAAGAAAAAGACCACTATGAAAAAAATAAATACTAAGGGGGAGACAGATGAATAGAGAAATTCTAGACCCAAAAGCATACTACTATACAGATGCTATTGAAGATTTTGATACTTTTAAAAAAGTTTGGAAAGAGCTAGATACTCTTGAGCAATACCCAGAGTCAGGCGTAAATGTTTGGAACATCTGGACTGCCTCTAATGATAAAGATTTTATCTACGGGGAAACAAAGACCTTTGATATTAATGCGATAAACCAGCTTAGTCCAATTTTTTCTCCGCATTCAGCCGAAGTAGCAGAAAAAAGTAAATATATCTACGACGCTATTATGACTACAATGTATAACGTTTGCAAAGACTACGCCTCTTCTTTAGGTGATTTTGACGAGCCAAGGCTTTTTCCAACTTTTAATATAAAAAAGTACAACACTGGAGTGGGCATGGGCGCACACTTTGACCAGTTAGATGGCGATAAAACACTAAGATATTCATTAGTTATGTACCTAAACGATGATTGTGAAGGCGGAGAAATCTCTTTCCAATTAAAAGATTATGATGGCGGATGGACTAGTGCTGACGGCTTTTCTAAGGGGTCAGCACCAGCTGTAGACCTAGACTATGATGTATCTGTTGCAAATAAAGCAATTGATTTTGGATTAAAGCCAAAAGAAAATAGCGTCATCATATTTCCAGCATTTCCACCATATTTTCATACGGCACACGTTGTAAAGTCTGGTTTTAAATATATGATTCCTGGTCATTGGATACATAACAACATGGATCTTAATAAGAATCAAGGTATGTAATTGAAAACAGCTATTGTTACTGGGGCAAGCAAAGGCGTAGGATTAGCGACAGTCAAACGCCTATCTGAAAATGGGTACAAGGTCATTGCTGTTTCAAGAAACCTCTCTAAAGTATCTGAGCTTGTATCCGATAACGTTGAGGTATACCAGCTTGATGTTACAGACTCTAAGGCAATAGAGATATTCTTTGAAAAGTATAAGGATATAACACTAGACCTTTTAGTTAATAATGCTGGTGGTGGATCGGCACCTACCAACATTATTCATGAGACCCCAGAAAACTTTAGAAAAGCCTATGACATAAACGTCACTGGGCCCATGTACTTATCCCAATTATTTGTGCCTTGTATGGAAAGATCACAGTCACCAACTATTGTCTTTATTACTTCCTTTGGTGGTAAAGTGCCCTATCGCGGTGGAGGAAACTATACAAACGCCAAGAGGGGTGCGCGAGGCCTAATCGATACTATGAGGCTTGAGTTCCCACAATTCGGCATTAAAATTACAGAGATCTGCCCAGCAACGATTGATACTCAAGAACAAAAACGAGACCAGGCATTGACTGCAGAGGATCTGGCAGAATCTATTTACTGGGTAGGGTCATTACCAAGCCATGTTAATGTAAATGAGATTGAAATTTGCCATATTAACAGCAGCAAATACTAACCCTCCCCCCCGTTAGGCTATACAAAAGGGGTCTTTTTTAGTATCGTTGTGCCTATATAATTACTAAGGAGCATCATGGTAGCCAGTTACCCAACTACAGTCCGAGATTATTCGGCACGTACTGACCTTGTAGACATCGTCGTTGCCGATAACGTTAACTCCTTGCAAGAAGAGGTGCGGGCAATTGAAACAGCCCTTGGTGTTTCATCTACTGGAACTAGCCCTCTGGTCTCCACTTTCTCTGGTACATGGAGTTCAGCTACTACCGCTTGGGGCACACTTGGGGCCCGCCTTCTAAATATTGAGGCCGGCCTTGTAAACGGTCTCGGCACAAACTCACTATACGTTATAAAGACCGGCGGTAGTCAGGTCCTTACTGCTACAAACGTAGGACTATCTTTAAAAACTGGTACTGGAACCCTTGCACTTCTTGAGACATATACTTCAGCAAACGTTTTAGGATTTAACGTAAACCACCT
>JBIPLT010000444.1:0-2812 GCA_044368255.1 Flavobacteriales bacterium | reverse complement strand
CCGGTTACCCCATGAATAAAGGTTGATTCGCCTTTGTAGGTATACGGCATATCTCTGCCACCTAATCCAGTCGAATGCTGCCACCCCCACCGAAGGTTATTCGGAGCGAAGCGACGCGGGTTTTTCTTTTTACTCTATTTCATTACTTGTCGTCAAATTGGTCTGTTTTTTTCTTAATGATTCTCCTTTCAAATTGATCTTATAAGCGTTATGAACGAGTCGATCCATAATCGCATCGGCCATCGTAGAATCACCAATATTGTCATGCCATTGATCAATAGGTAACTGACTGGTGACAATGGTTGAACGAGAGCCGTGTCGGTCTTCCAGTATTTCCAATAAATCACGACGCTGCTCAGCGGTAAGTTTAGATAAGCCCCAATCATCTAAAATAAGTACGTCTACTTTACTCAAGCGACTAAAGAGTTTGTTTAAACTGCCGTCTCCTTTGGCTAATACCAATTCATGAAATAGCCTAGGCACGCGTTGATAAAGTGCTGTATAACCTTCTCGACAAGCTTTTTGAGCTAATGCGCAGGCAATCCACGACTTACCTACACCCGTTGGACCACTAATAAGGATATTGAGATTTTTTTTAATCCATTGGCAGTCATGAAATCCGTGTACTAATGCCTTATCGAGTCCACGGTTGGCCTGATAGTCGATATCTTCAAGACTGGCACTCTGTTTGAGTTTTGCCTGTTGTAACCGATTTTTAAAACGGCGGTCCAGGCGGTTTGTTATTTCTCTATCCACAAGTAAGCCTAAGCGTTCTTCAAAGCTGAGCTGGTCTATGGCGGGATGTTGAGCTTGATCTTGCAGGCCTTGTGCCATGCCATAAAATTTAAGTGTATTAAGTTTATCGAGCGTTGGGTGGTTTAACATATAAGTCATCCTGTTTTTCTAAGTTCGTTTTTATTTACTCTGTTTTAGATATTTTAATAAACAAGTCTTATCCAAGAGTGAATGTTTTAAGCCGTGCATAGACTGAATGTGCCAACACACGGCTTTTCTATTTAGTGGTAGTAACCGGAACCACGCACATTTTCATGTTGTTGCGGTAAGACCGATTCTTCGGCGATCTCAATAGTTTTGCTATCCAATCCGTGTTTCAAAATAGATTCAATGCTTTTGTAGCGATATGTGCCTAATAACAAGGCACGGGCACAAGCAGCTTCCAGACGGACATCGCCATACGTTTTAGCTAAGCGTAAAATGCCAAGGCAGCTTCGATAACCTTGCTCTGGGTGCCGACGCTCCTGAAAAACAGAACGAATCACCTGTTGTGTGGCGACACCGATTTTCTCAGCCCAGCGTTGAAACCGTTCCGGCGACCAATCACCATATTGCCGATGGGATTCAGGCCTATGCGCTTCAAGCGTCGTATGGTGGCCTTTTAATCGTGAACGAATGTGGCTAGCAACGCGTTGACCTTTGTGAAAAAGTTCAACCGTATTTGCCGTGATACGCGCATCGAGTTGTTGCTTAAGCAACGTGCAAGGCACAGAGTAATAGTGCCCCTCAATATCAACATGGTAATCAATATGTACCCGAACCAGTTTCCATTCGGCATAGACATAAGGCATGGCAGGAAGTGGCTTTAGAGCGGCTTTCTCGCCGCCTTGAAACAGTTCAAGACGTGAACCAGGTAATTTTCTGAACGGACGCTGATTCATTCGCAATACCAACGTCTGTATGGCTTGATTTAATTCACTCAAAGCAAAAAACGGTTGGTTACGCAGCGCCGCTAAAATCCAACGTTCTACGATTTGTACGCCGACTTCCGCTTTGGCTTTATCTTTGGGCTTACGAACCCGTGCCGGTACGATAGCCACGCCATAATGACTTGCCATCTCTTGATAGGTTGGATTTAGATCGGGCTCATAACGGTGCGCCTTGCTCACGCCAGAGCGTAAGTTGTCGGGAACCACCACTTCCGTTACTCCGCCTAAATATTCAAAAGTACGCTGATGTGAGCCTATCCAGTCGGCTAATGCTTGCGTCCAAGTGGCTTCAGCGTAGGTGTAATTCGAGGCGCCCAGTACCGCAACAAAAATCTGCGCCAAATTCACTTCACCCGTTCGGCCATCAATTACAGGTATGGTATGTCCGGCATAATCGACAAACAATTTCTCGCCGATACGATGTGTTTGTCGCATTGAATAATCACGCCGACCTAACCAGTCTCGATAGTGGTCACAAAACCAGCTGTATTGGTAACCTTTGGGATGCTGTTCGCGGTATTCCTGCCACACCAAAAACAGAGTAACGTTTTTCTTTTGTAATTCCTGATGGACAACAGACCAGTCAGGAAGACCGCGAGCCTGAGTAACTTGTTTGGGCAAAGGTGGAAACAGCAGTTGCTCCAATTGGACATCCGTCAGCGCATCCGGTAACGGCCAGGATAAACCCGCTAATTTCGCTCGTTCCACATAACTGACCACAGCAGGTCTTGATATGTTGCAATTTCTAGCGATATTTCGTTCGCTCAAATTGTTGGCCCATTTAAGGCGTAATACTTCTTTTATTTTTCGCATAGATAACCTATTTGCTGGCATCTGCTTCCTTTTATAATCAATGAAAAGAGGAGACAGATTACGTTAATGTTATCCCGCGTTGAATTCGCTTAAAACTTAACCTTTTAGTGGGTGGCAGCATTCACCGGAATAGGTGGCAGCTTTGAAATGGAATGGGTGGCAGCATTCGGCTGGAATAGGTGGCAGCTTTGGTCCGGAATACGCAAGAAACTGATAAAATATTACTTAAGCCTATGCTGTAGGTGTGTAAAGAGCGCAGTTGAGCAAAGGTTTTA
>JBIPLT010000368.1:0-2824 GCA_044368255.1 Flavobacteriales bacterium | reverse complement strand
ATAAAAGTAGAAAAGCGGCCGCAGGCTCGTTAATTTTAGTAGCTATTAAGGAAATTAAAGCACAATCAAAGATCAAAAAGGGGGAGTTGTACAAAGGCGTCATTGTTAGGTTAAGTACTAAAATTGCAAGAAGCAATGGTAATTACATAAAGGCCTCAGAAAATGCTGTTGTTTTGTTAAATTCTAAAAGCGAGTTTTTTGTTACAAGTTTGAATGGTCCTATCACAAATGAGTTACGTAAAAAGAAACATTTAAAAATGTTATCATTAACAACCTTTATAGTTTAAAAATGTATGAATCGATTGAAATTGTGGGAAGGTAGTATTATACAGAACGATTTGGTTTATAAGGTAGGCTTAAGAAACATTCATGCTATGATGAAATTAAAAACCATCGTCTTGAAAAGTACTGTAAACTCAGCAACTTCGGAACCTAAGGATATCTTGTATAGTCTCATATCGTTAGAGGTTTTAACTAATCAAAAACCTAAGGTCTTAAGAACCAGAAAAGCTATTGCAGCTTTTAATACTAAAAAATTTAATGCTGTAAGCTCAAAAGTTACAATTAGAAAAAAAACGCTACATGCATTTCTCTCGTTTTTTATTACTCTCGTTTTACCTAAGGTGTCGGATTTTAAAGAGCTAAAACGCAATTCGTTAATACATGATAAGACCTCCCTCAGTCTGGGTGTATCAAATTTAGCTTTATTTCCACAATTAGCGAAAGAATCAGAACAATTACCAAAAGAGCTTGGTATTACAATTACTTTTAATCTTGATTCAAAGGAATCGAATTGTAACTTATTGTTATTATTGGGTGAATATCAGATTCCAGTTTTAATTACTTGATTTATTTTAAGTTTCACTTTTGGGGATTTAGTTTAGTCGGTAAAACATTAGCTTTGCAAGCTAAATATCAGGAGTTCAAGTCTCCTAGTCTCCAGTTTTAAATAGACTATATAAATGAAAAACAAGAATTTAAAAGATTTAAAAACCCGAGCGGCCTTCAAAATTTTTGAACTTGTTTTTATTCAAAAAAGAATCATGGGACGAGGTTTGAATTTTTTAGAAAGTTTAAATCTTAAAGTAAGCCCATGTCAATCAAAGAATCGTTGCATATTAACTGCGCGGCCTAAAGCAATTTGTTCTGATTTTAAACTTTCGAGGATTAAAACAAGGGAATTAGGATTAAATGGTCTCATTAATGGTTTTAAAAAGGTTTCTTGGTAAATTTCAAGATTTTGTTTGCCCTTTTCGTCTAAGTGGTTAGGACACTACCTTTTCAAGGTATTCATGTAGGTTCAAGTCCTATAAAGGGCAAAGGTTGTCGCTTTATTAAAACAGGTAAAATTCACGGAGTCACTTTTATATACGAAAAAATAAGATGAAGAATAAAATGGTTTTAAATAAAATCTGCAGTTTTGTCATTTTTCACGAAAAACGGGTTTTTGATTTAACAGGTCAGTTTTTGAATTCTAAGGAATATTTTTTGCAGAGTATCAAGGTAAATAAAAGGTTTTGTGCCAGTCATCTGAAATTCTACTCGGAGGCTTTCGATAGTAGTACGCGGGCTGATGCCTTTTTGAAAATAATGGAGCAACCTTTGTTGTCCAAAGGGATTAATATTGAGAGGTGGGTGATTTCCATTGAACGCCATGTCAACCCATTAAATGGTTTTTTATGTTTTAAGGTTTTTGGAAGGTTGTTTTTGTCAAAGCCATTAACTACTTCCTTGCCTGACTTTTTTTCGTCAGAAGATTATACCGTAGAGTACAGTAGTGTTAATACCAAGATATTATTCGAGGAAACGTTATGGTCGCTCGCAAGTACGCAAAAACATTATAATAGCTTAGATAGCGGCGCTGTTTTTGCTTGTAACAGGAGGTTACCCGTTTTTGTTAAAGTTCAGTTACTTTGGCAGCGTTCTATAAATTTATTCATTATTGGGGAATTTAAAAGAGCCGGTATACAAGTAAAAGAATCACAATATCAATCTGTTCAAATTCGTTTTATTCGTTTGATGTTCTCGTGTCTCTCTACGGAGGCAGGTCACAACCTTAATAAATGGTTGTCACAGAAGAACCCTTTACATACGCATAAAGGAAGTAACGATAGTGAAAATCAAGCTTTGATTTATCTCTTATACGTGGATTATAACGAAGAGCTTACTTTTCTCAGGAATATTATTAATGAGCTCAAGAAATTTTTAAAGGAGTTCGATTGATAGTTTCCAGTTTTCTAATTATTTTTTATTTTAAGCCTTTTTAGTTCAATGGTTAGAACAATTGCTTTGTAAGCAATTAATTCCAGTTCGACTCTGGGGAGGGGCTTGTTTATTTAAATCTCGTAGCATTTATAGCTCAATGGATAGAGTGTCAGGTTTCGACCCTGAAAATGTAAGTTCAAATCTTACTAAATGTTTATTCAAAATTGAAGCTTTAGAAATTTTCATTTGTTACAGGGCTTTTGAGGTGCTTTAATTATCCTAAACCAATTTCTGCGTTAGAAGGGTTCACCAAGTCATTTTAGACGTAGTGTATAATTTTTAGGTTGTTTGATACGTACTAAGGTAATTTTCTGCGTTAGAAGGGTTCACCAAGTCATTTTAGACGTAGTGTATAACTTTTAGGTTGTTTGATACGTACTAAGGTAATTTTCTGCGTTAGAAGGGTTCACCAAGTCATTTTAGACGTAGCGTATAACTTTTAGGTTGTTTGATACGTACTAAGGTAATTTTCTGCGTTAGAAGGGTTCACCAAGTCATTTTAGACGTAGTGTATAATTTTTAGGTTGTTTGATACGTACTAAGGTAATTTTCTGCGTTA
>JBIPLT010000346.1:0-2836 GCA_044368255.1 Flavobacteriales bacterium | reverse complement strand
TATTTACCGTTTTTTAAAATTAATTAAACAAAAAAATCCCCGTCACTTTCGTAACGAGGATTGTATTTTTTTCAAGATTTTGTCTTTCTCTCAAAATTTTACATTTTTAATTACTCCTTTCAGTCGTGAAACTGTTTTTCATTATTAATTTCTTAGTACATTCCATCCATTCCACCTGGCATTCCAGCTGGCGCTTCCGATTTTTTCTCTTTCTTCTCACTCAATACACACTCTGTAGTAAGAATCATCGCAGCGATGGAAGCCGCATTTTCTAATGCAACACGAGCTACTTTCGTTGGATCAATCACACCCGCTTTGTATAAACTTTCGAAAACTTCAGTCGCAGCATTGTATCCGAAATCATCTTTTCCTTCACGAACTTTATTGATAATAACAGAGCCTTCGCCACCACCATTTTCTACGATTTGACGTAATGGAGCTTCCAAAGATCTACGAATAATATCTACACCCGTTTTCTCATCTTCATTCTCGGTTTTTACTTTCGCCAATGAATCGATGGTACGAATATATGCTGTTCCTCCGCCTGGAATAATTCCTTCGGCAACGGCAGCACGTGTAGCATGCAATGCATCATCCACGCGATCTTTCTTTTCTTTCATCTCCACTTCTGTTGCAGCACCGATATAAAGCACAGCAACTCCTCCAGCTAATTTCGCTAAACGCTCTTGTAATTTTTCTTTATCGTAATCAGAAGTAGTTTGCTCAACTTGTGCTTTGATTTGATTCACGCGAGATTTAATGGCATCTTTATTTCCTGCGCCATTTACAATGGTTGTATTGTCTTTATCAATGGTAATTTTATCAGCAGCACCTAAATGATGTAAATCGGCATCTTCTAATTTATATCCTTGTTCTTCTGAAATTACCGTTCCTCCTGTAAGAATAGCAATATCTTCTAACATGGCTTTTCTTCTATCACCAAAACCTGGAGCTTTAACAGCAGCAATTTTTAAGGATCCACGAAGTTTATTTACTACTAAAGTTTGTAATGCTTCTCCGTCTACATCTTCAGAAATAATTAATAACTGTCTTCCTCCTTGAACCACTTTTTCCAGAATAGGAAGAATGTCTTTCATCGAAGAAACTTTTTTATCGGTAATCAGAATGTATGGTCTTTCCATTTCAATATTCATCTTCTCAACATTCGTGATGAAATAGGGAGAAAGATAACCTCTGTCGAATAACATTCCTTCCACCGTTTTTACTTCTGTTTCGGTTCCTTTTGCTTCTTCAACGGTAATCACGCCTTCTTTTCCTACCTTCTGCATAGCTTCTGCAATTAGTTTCCCAATTACATTATCTCCATTGGCAGAAATGGTAGCAATTTGTTCGATTTTTTTATTGTCATCACCCACGTGTTGCGACATTTTTTGTAATTCTTCTACAACAGCTTTCACTGCTTTTTCAATTCCACGTTTCAAATCCATTGGATTTGCACCCGCAGCAACATTTTTTAATCCTGCCGTAACGATTGCTTGCGCTAATACCGTTGCAGTAGTTGTTCCATCACCCGCAACATCTGCTGTTTTTGAAGCTACTTCTTTTAGCATTTGAGCGCCCATATTGGCAACAGGATCGGATAATTCGATTTCTTTTGCAACAGTAACACCATCCTTGGTGACATGTGGCGCTCCGAATTTTTTCTCAATAACCACATTACGTCCCTTTGGACCTAAAGTAACTTTTACAGCATTTGCTAAAGCGTCAATTCCTTTTTTTAATTGATCGCGTGATTCGAGATTGAAAATGATATCTTTTGACATAGTTGGGTAATTTATTTTAGTTTGTTTTTAATTAGTTTGATTTTCATTTTAAGTTAGAGATAAAGCCACATAGAGAATAGCCACGTAGCCAATTAGTAAATATAAAAGAATAGTTAATGAATTTTCTTTTCTACTTGGCTATTTGGCTTTTTTATTCTATTTGCCTATTTCCCTACTTGCCTTCTTCTAAATGACAGCATAAATATCACTCTCCTTCATAATCAGGTAATCGTTTCCTTCAATAGAAATTTCGGTTCCTGAATATTTGCCATAGAGAATAGTATCGCCCACTTTCACCGTCATCGGTTCGTCTTTTTTACCGGTTCCAACGGCAATGACTGTTCCGCGTTGTGGTTTTTCTTTAGCCGTATCTGGAATGATAATTCCTCCGGCTGTTTTTGTTTCGGCCTCTGCAGGCGCAACAAGCACTCTGTCGGCCAGTGGCGTAACTTTTACTTTGATTTTTTCGGCTGTTGTTGACATAATTTATTTTGTTTAAAGTTTAATGTTAAAAGTTCAAAGAAGATAAAACCGTTGCTTGAGCAGGCAAAGCGCAAGGCAGTGCGAGTCGAAAGCAATGGTTGGTTGTGAATCATAACCTTCAACCATTATGCCATTGGGATTTTGGCAGTAAAAATGACAATGGATGGTAACTTTTGACAGACATAAATGGTTTGTAAGCAGTAATCCACCGAAGTTCTGTCAGGTTGTATTCAAATAAAAGCTTAAAGAAAGTTTAAATACCATTCATTTTTTATGGAATAATAAGGATGTTTTTAAAAGGGGAGGGTTTGATGATGGAACGCTAACCCTCACTAGTGGCACACGTACTAGTTCAAGAATTCAAAAAAAATGGAAGATACTTTGGATATCATACATATTGAGAAACGAAGATGAATGGTAATTTTAAAATCCTAAGAATCTGAATTAGCATTTATAGTAAAGGTTCTCTTTGGTGAGGATAAAATATTAACAAAAAAAATAAATCAAATTCAGTCTTTATCTCATTTTATTTCAATTAAATATTAGGTTTTATTTGTTCTAGTAATTTA
>JBIPLT010000443.1:0-2837 GCA_044368255.1 Flavobacteriales bacterium | reverse complement strand
CTTTAAATTTTTGTCCATCAGTAGTGTCCGGTTAAATTCCGAATAAATTCAATTGGTTATCGGTATCAAGCGTTTCAGAACTATATCCAGTGCTTTGAAAGGCGCATGAAAGCTCAGTTTTCTCAAAAACTGATACCGATAAAATCTGTAGCAAAGTGTATAGCGAGGCATTAATTTGAAGCTCCTTCTTGATAATGGCAATCAGCACATAGGTCGACACGGCGCACCAGATTTGCGTCTTGACGGCGTTCTCGCTGTTGCCCAAGAATTTCTTGATTCTCAAGTGCTGCTTGATCCATTTGAAGAACAATTCGACTTGCCAGCGATTCTTGTAAAGGGCAGCAATAGTCAACGGCGGCAAGGCAAAATTGTTGGTCAGAAGTATGAGCGTCTTGCCACTTTGCGCGTCGTTGAAACGTATACGCCTCAAATAGTCTGGGTAATGTTGAGTGGCATAAAACCCGTTGAGTGCGATGGTTTGATCGCATACGAGCCCTGTGGCTCTGTCGACTGGGCTGGAATAAATTCGTCGAGCATTCGTATTGGCTTTGGCGCGTGTTACGAAAAATCCGCCCATCTGATGCAGCCGATAAAGTCGAGTGAAATCCAGATAGCCGCGGTCCATTACGTAGAACGCCCCAGCTTCGATTGGCAAAAAATCCAGCACGTTGACTTCGTGCATCTTGCCGTCGCTGATATGGATAAACGCAGGGATTGCGCCTCTCAGATCCAACAGCGTGTGCAGTTTGACTGCGCCCTTGGCCTTGCGAAACGGCGCCCAGTGAAACAGGCTCAAGCACAGATCGATCGTCGTCGCGTCCAAAGCGTAAACCGTGTTCTTGAGATCGAGTCCGACCAAGTCGGTGTCGCTGTAAAGCTTGCGTGCTCGACGAATCAACAACGCAGCCACATCTGCCCAAATGCGCCAGTCGCGCGACTCGTTCGCATCGGCCAGCGTCGAGCGATGAATGCTGTGACGCAAACCCATCGCATACAGTTTGGTCGCGTTGGCCCCCAGCGTTACTTCGATATCGCGAAGGCTCTCTCGCCACGTCAACTGCGCAAATGCCATGACGCGAAACTGCTCCGCGCAGGTCATGCGGCGAACGCCTGCGTTGCCGCTGTAGCGGTCGACGATACGACCGAAGCTCGTCCATGGCACGAACTCCATTATTTGCGCAAAAAGTGTCTTGCCGACGTTCATGAGAAATCCCCCAGAGATTAACCACTAGGAAATTACCCAAAAATGAAGAAGTTGAATTCAAATCGGCACCAAATAAAATCGACCGCTAGGCCGCGCCAGTATTGGCTTTTACTAAAAAATAGACCGCTTTAACCGGACACTACTGATCAAAAATATGTATTTATACAGAAGCAATTACAAATTTTTTTACGTAATCAGTACAAGCTTAATTTTGATGATTACGCGCGGATTGTAAAAAGCTTTTGGCCGTTTATATCTGACAACGAAAAGAACATCGTGCTTTATGGCGCTGCATTAGTAAGCGATGGTCGTATGGAATTAATATTTGGTATGCTAGATTTCGATCTAAATCATAACAGCATCGAAGCTATCGCACTCAAACTCGCAAATTTGAATTAAAGAAAAATAAAAATGCATTCGGAGTCGCCGAAGATTACTTGTTTGCGACATGCTCAGGAACCACGCAGCATAGTTTGTTACCGAGCTTCTTTCATTTTCATTGAAAGGAGCTCACATGAGCGTAGCGCCAGTAACAACTGTTCAACAATCGAACAACGATACGATTACAACCTCAGTTACCCCAAGCAATTCAAACCACGATTCGCCTCCGGTCGTTCATACTCGCCCTGCAGGATGGCATGCAAAATCATTCGGATTCGACTGGAACAAACGCTCTGATCAACACAAATATTTAATCAAAAGCGGTTTGCCCGAGGTGCATGCAGCCATCGTCAATGATGACTGGGATTTGGCGCTAGAACTCATCTGCCCAGAAGATTTCGGGCTGCTTTGGTTGCCGCCTGCATCCCAAAGCCCGCACAAAAATAGCAGCACGGATTTGGATGCCTCGACCTGGACAATCGACTTACTAAGTCAGAAGGAAGACATACGTAATAACGCCATCCTGCAAATGGCACTACACAATACGTTCGTAACAAGCGCCGGTGACAATTGCCTTTACGGTGCGAATCTACTGACTTTATGTTTGTTAAAACCAGCACACCCGAACGTCCTGCAGCACGTCATCGACTTGGCTGCGAAAGAAGCGCCTAAATACCTGAACTTGCCTGATGCAGTCGGTCGTACTCCGCTATGGATCGCTATAGAAAACCAAGATCACGCTAGTTTGAATCTACTTCTAAAAATGGGCGCTGATCCTCTGCAGTCATGCAAATTTTCTAAACAGGCCGAACCAAAATCTCTCCTGTCCTTAGCGGCAAAATCTGCTGATAAGCAAATTTTTTGTGATCTGTTACGTGCCACGGTCAGCCAAGAGAAAAAATTTCCCCCGTATGATTTTAATGAAGACCCATTCTATTTAAAATACTGGGCAGCAGGTCATTCTTCAGAGGATGTGCTGTGGCTGGCCGATCAGCTGGAAGTCGTGAGAGGGCCTCTTTTTTGCTGCAATGATATCTCTGGTAGCAGCTTTTTTTATCGGTCGGTCATCGATGGATCATTAGTGCACAAGCTCAAAAATGGCAATGAAGATTTAATCAGTTGGTTGAGAAATCTTGACACTTCGCCCGCGGTATCCGATGACTTAGAATCAACTCCTATGTTTGCAGCTGCATCGCAAGCGACTATACAAACATACATAGAATTAGACGATTTTTACTTTGCAAGTGATAAG
>JBIPLT010000118.1:0-9185 GCA_044368255.1 Flavobacteriales bacterium | reverse complement strand
TTACCATCTATATTATTCCGCCACCGGGTAGCAGTTGTGGTAGAACCTGAAATGCTACCCGGTGGCGGAATAATATAGATGGTAAGTGGGGTGTTATTTGCAGCAGAGCGGTCGTTGTTGTTATTGCCAAAGTCGCCAATGTAAAACTCACCGTTATCGCCCTGTGCAAGGTCTTCCCAATCTACATTAATGGCATTGGTAACGGTAATGGTTTTAATTAGGGTTCCTGATGAATCGAAGCCAAAAATATCGGGCTGGTTGCCGCTATCGTTATGAGACCAGAACATATTAGGCCCGGTTTTTTCAAGTCCAGAGCTTTCAATTAGCTGGCTAGGCAAAACAGTAACCGGAATAGCCGTAACACTTTGCGCTGAAAGTATTTTAGCGCTGGCCAGCAATACAAATAGCAAATAGAACCTCATGGCTTAAAGGTATTGAAATAGGTGGACTGTGCCATTAACAGAAACAAAAAATCCCGCCGATGCGGGATTTAGGGTGGAGAATATCGGAGTCGAACCGATGACCTCTTGCATGCCATGCAAGCGCTCTAGCCAGCTGAGCTAATCCCCCTTTGAGCCTACAAAAATATAAAACTAATTGATACAACATTAATAAATCAAAATTTGTAGGTTTGTAACTAAACAAAATCAGTTGACTTGATCAAATTTTGGGCATTTACTATTAGTTTAAGCTGGACATTATTGTTTAATAGCCCAATATTAGAATCATCTATAGCTCCAGAAACTCCTATTAATCACCTCCAATTCTTCGGTTCGCATAATAGTTATCGATTAAAAACCTACGAACCTTTATGGGAAGAATTAAAAAAATTGAAACATCCTTTTTCAAAGGTTTTTTTAATTAAACCTTGGAATTATTCGCATACAGCTTCTCTGGATTCGCAACTTACCGTTTATGGATTAAGAAGTTTAGAATTGGATATTTATCATGATCCAACCGGTGGACGATTTTATTCGCGAAAAGCCAATAAAATGATGGGTGAAAAAACAGAATCAGGAATTGAAGATTTAAAAAAACCTGGTCTAAAAGTAATGCATGTTCCCGATTTTGATTATCAAACGCATCATTATCTTTTTACAGAAGCCTTGAAGGAAATCAAAAATTGGTCAGAAAATAATCCGAATCACGAGCCACTTTTTATTATGGTAGAAATGAAAGAACTTCATTTTATGAAATATTTTTTTCCTAAAAAATGCACTAAAGTTCTTCCATTCACCAAAAATGCAGTAGATTCTATTGATTTGGAAATTGAATCCGTATTTGGAAAAAATTCGGAAATGATATTTTCTCCTGATGAAATGCGCGGAAATTATTCAACACTGAACGAATGTGCTTTATCAGAGGGTTGGCCCACTTTAGAAAAATCTCGAGGAAAAATATTTTTCATTCTTCAAGGGCCAAAGGATGCGAAAGAAAATTATTTACAAGATCATTATTCGTTGAAAGGCAGAACCATGTTTCTTTTCTCCTCTGAAAATAAACCCGAAGCAGCTTTTATTCTCAAGGATAATCCAAAAAAAACGAAAAAAGATATTCAAAAATTAGTAAATAAAGGATACATGGTGCGAAGTCGAACAGACGAACATACTAGAGAAGCGAGAAGAGAAAAATACAAAAGATATGATTCTGCATTCGAAAGTGGAGCACAAATTATCTGCTCGGATTATTACGCTGGAGACAAATGTTTTTTGGATAAGAAAACATGTTCGCCCTATAAAACATCATTGCCAGGTGGTAAAATAATTCGGCTAAATCCGATTTTTAACAAATAGAAGAATTACTTTTACAACATGAAAAATTACAAGAAATATTTTATCATTCCTGCCTCACCAGAAGAAGTGTATCAGGCCTTAACCAATCCATTAACGATTGAAATGTGGTCGGGTGAAGAGGCAACTATGTCGACCGAACCCGGATCTGAATTTGCATTATGGTCGGATAGTATCGTTGGAAAAAATATAGAATTCATCGAAAATAAAAAAATGGTTCAGCAATGGTATTTTAATCAAATCGATGAATCCATCGTAACTATTAAATTACATGCAGATGGTAGTGGAACTTCAGTAGAGTTACATCATACCAACATTCCAGACGATGATTATGAAAACATCACTGAAGGATGGCGCGAAGCTTATATGGGTTCCCTCCAAGAATACTTTTCAGATAGAAATTAAAATTTCTTTCATTTCTTCTTGCCAACTGTAAACTGAGAACTTTTTTACAACTTCCTCTCCAAACCACTCCAACTTCCTCCATTGTGAACTTCTTTGAATCCATTTTGTAAAAGGATATTTTTTGCAGAAGCACTTCTCATTCCGCTTGCACAACAAGTGATCACTGGTTTATCTTTTTTCAATTTTTTCAAGTTACTTTCCAATTCTTGAACAGGAATATTCAAACTTCCTCGAATATGTCCTCCTGAAAATTCACCCTTACTGCGAACGTCCAAAATTTGAGCTCCATTTTTTACCAACGCAGCATAATCTACGCCTGGACCAAAGCCCAAAGCCTTTTTTATTTTATCTAACATGATTATTTCTTTTTACAGGTTGAAATTCCAAATGGTGCATAAAGTGGACAAAAACTTATTAAACTTGTTAGAATAAAAATTCCAGCAAATACTAATAAGATGATGGCGGTTGTACCTGAAATTTGATTGGTAAAATAAAGAATAGCGATAACAGCAGCAATTAATACTCTAATCACTCTGTCGATGGTTCCCATGTTTGCTTTCATGATATATTTATTTAGTAATTTCTGATTTTGACTCTTTCAATTTGCCTTTATTCATTTCGGCAGAAAATGGCTCATAGGAGATGAAAAAATTAATCCAAATAAGTCTGGATAATCGATAAGTTAATGGGGCCATGATTAAACCAAATCCGATGATAATAGATGCTATTAATAAAATATTAGTTTCTTCTGGTAGCAAAATCAAAGTGGCCACCCATCCTGAAACAAACCAAGCAACGTTCAAAGCATAACTAATAAACATTGCCCCGAAAAAAAATCCTGGTTCACGCGTAAATTTTTCTCCACAAACTTTACAAGAATCATCCATCTTGTAAAAATTCGTCAAATTATAGGGATTATTGTGATTGAAAAATGGCCCTTCATGACAATGAGGACATTTGTTTTTTACAATACTGTAAAGTTTAGTTTCATTAAATTCCATTTTATATTGGTTTTATGAAACAAATGTATCTACCACTTTTAGAATGAAAGGTGACGAAAGTTACATATCACTCAAAAGTTTGATTTGATTGCGATAAAGAAGTAATTTCTTTTCATTTTCGAGTTTCTTCAATAATCGAGAAACAACCTCTCGGCTAGTTGCCAATTCATCGGCAATCTGTTGGTGAGAAATATTTAATAAAGGCGAATGATGTGCTTTCGATTTATCTTTTAGATAATGAATCAATCTTTCATCCATTTTTTCGAATGCTATATGATCGATGGTTTTTAAAAGTTCATCAAAACGAGTTTGAATATTCTTCATCACATAATTCTTCCAAGATGAATATTTTGTCATCCATTCATCCATGAGCTGTGAAGGAATCATCATCATTTCAACATCCTCTTCAGCGACTGCTTTTATTTCACTACGTTGCCTAGCATTCATACAACAGGTAAAGGTCATTGCACAACTTTCGGTTGGATTTACGTAATAAAGAAGTAACTCCTTACCTGATTCATCCACTCGAGAAACTTTAATTGTTCCAGAAATCACCAAAGGAATACTTTGAATAATTTGACCCGCATCCACAATAATTTCGCCAGCTTTAATGGAAACTTTGCGGCCTTTTGAGTCCATTTCTTTCTGAAGGGAGGGTTCGAATGTGGGAAATGCCATACACTAAAAATAGGTACAATTTAGCTAAGAATGATTTAAAAATAAAAAAACCAGATACTTTAAATATCTGGTTTCAGTTGCTCTCCCTGCTGGACTTGAACCAGCGACCCTCTGATTAACAGTCAGATGCTCTAACCAACTGAGCTAAGGAAGAATTTCCCCATTATTTTGGGACGGCAAATATATATAAAGTTCGATTCATGTCAAAAAAGTATTTTAACTCATTCTAATAAATTTTTTAATCCCCGAAAACATTACCCGAAGAATAGTTACCCAAAATCAATTCGTTTCAAATTGAAAATTCAAATTTACCTAGTCTTTAAAAGGTAAAACATCTTTAAATTTAACTTTCTATAATTCAAAGAGGATAGAAACAATTTTCCTACCTTCGCGCCCAAATTAAAAACCTATATTATGAAAAAATTACTTTACATCGCCCCATTGGCACTTAGCTTGATCCTTTCTTCTTGTGGATCTAAAGACGGAGACAAAAAAGAAGAAGGTGACGACAAGAAAAAAGTCGAAACAGGTTGCGATTGTATGGAAATTATGGTGGCCGAAATAAAAAAATTAGATGATATCTCTAAAATGGGCGAGCTTGAAGCTAGACTTAATAAAGAATATCCAGATTGTAATAAATTGGCAGATGAATTATTTGCTAAATACTCAGGTCCTGAAGAGGCAGCAAAAGATTGTCCTGCGGTTAATGAATTAATGCAATTAATGTCGTCTATGCAACCAGAACCAACCATGCCATCTGACACATTGGAGAACTTTGATGAAATGGAGGAATATGAAGAAGAACTAGAGGGAAATGAATAATCTTATTTTAGATAATGAAAAAGCCGCAATTGCGGCTTTTTTTGTTTATAATTTTGAAATGAATTTCTTTAAAAAAATAAGATTAATTATATCAAAATTCATTTACGAATACAATAAAAATCTTGTAAAACCAAGACCCATTTTTCATTTCATTTATTTATCTTTACCACATGCTCAAGCAGTCATTAAATTTTAAGCTTTTACAAAAGTTATCTCCTCAACAGATTCAACTCATGAAACTGTTGCAGGTACCCACTGCTGAGTTAGATCAACGCATCAAAGAAGAAATGGAAATCAATCCGGCACTGGATGAAGGAAAAGACGAAGAAGAAGGACCAGCCGAAGAAGAAAATGATACGGATGCAAAAGACGATTTAGATACTGATAACGATTCAGAAAATAACCGCGATGAAGATTTTAATATCAATGATTATTTAGGCGATGATGATACACCCGATTATAAACTAAGCGCCAATAATAATTCTGCTGATAACGAAGAACGTTCTGTTCCTTTAGCATCAGGTGATTCTTTTCAGGAAAATCTCATGCAGCAAATCGATTTGCGCATCATTCACGAAAAACAAAAACATATTGTCACGTATATCATTGGTAATTTAGATGATTCAGGATATTTAAGAAGAGAATTAGAGAGTATTGCGGATGATTTGGCCTTTAATCAAAATATTACTGTTACAGAGGCAGAACTCGAAAAAATATTACATATTGTTCAAGAACTGGATCCTCCAGGAGTGGGTGCAAGAACGTTGCAAGAATGTTTGCTCATCCAACTAAAAAGAAAAGAAGAAGACAGCATGGCTATTGAAAATGCAATTCTTATCATTGAAGAATATTTTGAAGAATTTACCAAGAAACATTACGAGAAAATCACGAAGAAAACAGGAATGAACGATGATGATCTGAAAGATGCTATTGATGAAATCATTCACCTCAATCCAAAACCAGGAAATTCTACTAAAGAAAGTGCAAAAACCAATTTCCAACAAATCATACCTGATTTTATCATTTACGAAGAAAATGGAAAGTTAGACTTGAGTTTAAATTCACGCAACGCACCTTCGCTAAAAGTTTCTCGCGACTATCAAGAAATGCTTCGTTCTTATTCTTCGAATAAAGGAGATAAAGCCTTGAAAGAAGCTGCCACTTTCGTAAAACAAAAAATAGATTCAGCTAAATGGTTCATTGAAGCTATTCGTCAACGACAACAAACGCTTCTTTTTACGATGAATGCGATCATGCAATATCAACATGACTATTTTTTAACGGGTGATGAGACGAAATTGAAACCGATGATTTTGAAAGATATTGCTGAAATTGTGGCAATGGATATTTCTACGGTTTCTCGAGTGGCAAACAGCAAATATGTGCAAACCAATTTCGGAACTTTTTTATTGAAAACATTTTTCTCCGAATCACTTTCTACTGATTCAGGTGAAGAAGTTTCAACTCGCGAAGTGAAAAAAATATTGGAAGATGCCATTAGTGCAGAAGATAAAAACAAACCAGTTACCGATGATGCGCTCGCAAAAATTTTAAAAGATAAAGGTTATAATATCGCTCGTAGAACTGTGGCTAAATACAGAGAACAATTAAACATTCCAGTGGCAAGATTAAGAAAGGAATTATAGTATGTCGACTCCGTTCGCCCAAGCCATTTCCTATATTTTTCATCCTGTTTTTGTTCCATTAATTGCGATGTATATTTTTTTTAATTCGGGATCATACCATACCAATAATCCAAATTCAGACGAACTTTTTCGATTCATGTATCAATTTGCTGGCTTGTTAACGGTACTGATGCCTATCATCAGTTTAGTAATTTTGGTTCGTAATAATTTCGTTTCTTCATTTAGTTTACCCAAGCAAGAAGAGCGAACAGGTCCATTTTTAATCACCGCTTTTTATTATGCTTTGTTTTATTTCCTACTGAAGAAACTCCCACCATCAGTTATTTCATGGGAATTTTTTTCGATGCAATTTGGAGCTATTTTGGTGTTATTAGTGGTGACATTGATCAATTTGAAAATGAAAATAAGTATTCATGCTGCAGGGTATGCTGGGCTTGTTGGAATTTACATGGCTTTGGTGGGAAATGATGTGATTCTTTTAAATCATTCGCTAATGACTTCACTAATCATTTTAGTAGGGATAATTGGAACAGCAAGATTAAGTTTAGGCACACATAAACCTTCCGAAATTTACATAGGCGCTTTAGTCGGTTTTCTTTGTACTTTTCTTGTAGTGAAATATCAAATTTATATTTAACGTATTACTTTTTCTTACTCGCTTTTTTTCCTAATGAAATCTTATAGGTATCCGGTGTTCCAGTAATATGAACATTCACAAATCTTATTTTTTTATCCTTATCAGCATATTGTATCGCATCAATCTGCTCTGGATCTACCTCATCAGATTTTTTACCAAATAATTTTGAAGATGCTGCATCGGTAACCATCTTCCAAGGAATTTTTATATGGTAATCCATATTCAAATTCATATCTTGCTTGCCTGAAATTTCCATGAATCCAATAGAAGAATTGATTCGCATATTTGGAATATTCAATACACCTTTCGTCAAATCAATTTGATTAGTTAAAGTATCGAATAAAACTTTGTTTAGATTCTTGTCCTGAAAATAATCAGCCATGTATTCGAACATTGCGAAGTTTTCCAATCGACCGTTTAATACTTGAATGTCCATGTGAATTTCAGAGTCATCGATTTTTGGAATAAGATCGTTGTGCATATGAATTTTGCCAATGATATTCCCTGAAAATTTTCCATGTAAATTATCTGAAACCAAATAATCTTGACCAAAATTTTCGAATTTGAAAAGTAGTTTATCTAAATCTACATTTTTTACTTTCATTTTCGGACTGAAATAAATTTTATGCGGATCGGAGCCATTAAAATATCCGCTTATATCAAACGAGCCTCCGGCAGCTTCCATTTTCAAATGATCAAAATGTACATAGTGATTTTTGGTTGTGCGAAACTCTCCATCGACATGATGCAATAAATATCGATGATAATTAAGATGTGCAATTTTTACATCAAAAGTCATATTGGTAAACGGCAATTCGTAAATATTGAATCCCGCATCGTGATTTACAGTTTCGGTTGTGTTTGTGGGACCGGGGTGATAATTAAAAAGTTCATCAAAATCTAATCTCGTTGAAGATAATTCGAAATGATTGTCGCGTTTTCGAATGGCTTCATCTTTTCCTAAATAATAATGCATGGTGGTCGTGAAATCAGATTTTCCCATTTTTCCTGAAAAATTCTCAACTATCAAATGCTCCGATTCATAATGCACGCGACCTTTAAAATTTTCGAAACGCAAAGGATGAATTTTCATTTTTCCATCGAATTTATCAAGCATAAAATCCACCGATTTTAATCCTTCATTAAAATGTAAGTAAGTATAACCATGTAATTTCAATTTATTGAATTCTTCATGACGATAATCTTCAGGAACATAATTGGCGCCTTTGTAAGAAAAAATATCTTCCAATTTTAAATGGTCGGAAACTAAATTGAATTCCATCTTTGTGTCTCCTTTCGGATGTTCAGAAAACCATAAATCATAATGAGATAATTTTCCACTAAAAAGAAAATCACTTTTATCAATCATTCCTTTAAAGTCTACAACACGAAAATCTTCTTTGTCGATGAAAAGATCAGCATGAAAATCATGCAAGGTATGCGGATAATGTTTCAGTTTAGCATATAAATTCTCAATGAAAAACTCTCCCATTGGAAGATTCGGTGACTCCGTGATAGCTTTAGCAGAGCTCTTGAACACTAGGTCGAGTGAAAGATTCTTGATTTGCTCATCAAACGATTTAATAGAGTCCGAACCCGTTAGTTCAAAAAGATCTAAATAATTGCTTTTAATATGCAAATCTGTGGTAATGGGTTTGCTGGTATGATGAATGATTGCTGGAAGATCGCTTATGGATCCATTAATATGCAAATCAGATTTTCCAATTTTGAAATCAGCATATTCTATTTTCGCTTCGTTCCCTTTCATATAAGCATACAAATCGATGTCTTTGATAGGTACAGCTAAAGTAGGGGAACTAAAACTCAAATTTTTTATTTTCAATTCCGTGAAATACGATTCGTTGAGTTTTGAAATACTCTTTTCAGGGTTTTCCAGATCAATGATATCAGTAAAATTCATTACCAAATTAACTTTTCCTTTAAGATTTTGGAGATCTTTCAAATTCAAAAATTTTGCAAGAAACTCCAATTCAAATTCTGAATCTATATTAAAATTAATCTCAGGTGATTCAAAATTCTTAACGTTTATGCTTCCCGTAAATTTTCCCGCCTCGGGTCTTGCCGAAAAATTTTGTACGTTAAACTCCATTGTTGTAATATCCTTTTTAACTCCGTTTGTAAAATAGCCTTTGAAATTTAGATCATCCAACTTCTTATTCACACTATAATTATCGAAATAAGCATC
>JBIPLT010000345.1:0-2851 GCA_044368255.1 Flavobacteriales bacterium | reverse complement strand
ACCCATACATTAAAAGTGTATTGCTCTACCAGCTGAGCTACGGAATCCAAAGAATTTTTATAAATCCTTTACTTTCAGTAATTAAGATTATTAATTCTTTAAGCGGGTGCAAATATATAATTATATTCTTTTATCCAAAACAAACAATATTCACAGTTTTTAACGCTATTCACAAATTTTTATTTTTACTTTGATAGCCAAGAGTATATGAAAGGAAAAAAAATATTTTTAATTGGATTCATGGGTTGCGGAAAGTCTACCATTGCTAATTTATTGGCTTCGGAGATGAAATTACCTCTAAAAGATATCGATCTAATCATTGAAAAAAGAGCTGAATTGACCATTTCCGAAATTTTCAACGAACATGGGGAAAACTTTTTTCGATACTTAGAAGGAGTTGTGCTAAATGAAATATTATTAGATGCGGGAGAAATGATTGTTAGCACTGGAGGCGGTTTGCCTTGCTTTGATCATCGAATGGAATGGATGAATAGAAATGACATCACTATTTATTTGAAATGCTCTGTTGAAACGCTTTTTAATCGCATTCAAAAAGATTCGGGTAAAAGACCATTAGTAGTTAACAGAACCGAAAGTGAACTAAAGGAATTTGTTCAAAATAAATTAGGGGAAAGAAAATCAATTTATGAGTCGGCTTCTATTATTGTAGATGGAAATTTATCTTCAAATGAAGTAGTGCAAGAAATTCTAAAGCAAATTAAACTGCAGGCGGAGGAGTAGGAGGTGTGTTTGCACTCATCATCTTTTCTAATCTCTCAATTTTTTCTTCTAGTGATTTAATCGTTTTCACATCCTGTGTATGTGTGATAACATTTTGTCCTTTTTCTAATTCCTTGATTTTATTTTTCAATTCCTTTTTTGCGAAATAAGAAATGATGTAATGCGTAAGAAAGCCCATCGCATAAAACATCACAATGAAAACTACTAAAGGAGCTTTTGCCGTTCCCAGAATATACCAGAAGGTGGTTTCTTCGTTGTTCTTGAAAAAGAAAATCACACATAACAAAACGAGTAATCCACCAAGAATTTCCTTCTTGTATTTGATGATAAATGATTCTTCTTTTTTTTCGTTTTCTGCTGACATGACAAAATAAATTAAAAATTAATAATTAAAAATGTAAAATTTTAAAACCGAATCTCTTTTACTAATGTCACTTGCCCCTTGTCCCTTGTCCCTTGCCCCTTGTCCCTCATTAGATTCTCACTCCTATAACACAAATATCGTCATTTTGTTCTAAATCACCTCGCCAGTTTTCTACTGAATCATTTAATAATTGATGTTGCTCACGCATGGGCTTCTGCCAAATACTCATTAATAATTCTTCGAATTGTTTGTATTTGTATTTTTTTCCTTTTGGTCCGCCAAATTGATCGGCATAACCATCGGTAAATGTATAAACACAATCGCCTTTTTGCAATTTCACTACATTTTCGGTAAAAGGTTTCATGGCGTCACCATAATAACCTATTGGCTGTTTATCGGCCACAAATTCGAGCATTTCTCCATTGCGAATAATATAAAATCCATTATTTGCAGCAGAGTAGGTGAGTGTCATATTTTTTAAATCATAACATATCAAAACTAAATCCATTCCATCTTTATTTTCACCTTCCACACCGGTTTGTTTCATTTCGGTGATGAGTTTATCACGCACACGATCTAATATTTGTCCCGTTTTCGAAATTCCTTTTTCATTGATAGTTTCATTCAATAATGATGTTCCTAACACACTCATGAATCCACCTGGAACTCCATGGCCTGTGCAATCGCATGTGGCATAAATATATATTTCTGGATTCGATGTAGTGTCGATAAAATCTTTTTCTGTCCTGGGTCCATCACCGGATTCTCGTCTTGAATTGGAGGAATCGGCCACTACTTTTGTGAACCAATAAAAATCTCCACTTACAATATCTTTTGGTTTAAATAAAACAAAACTATCAGGAAATGCAGTGGTAAATTCTTCTTCCTTTGGAAGGATGGCAAATTGAATTTTACGAGCGTAATTAATTGAATCGGTAATTTCTTTATTTTTTTCTTCGATAATATGCTTTTGTATTTCCGTTGCATTCTTCTGTTTTTCAATTTCGTCTTTTTGTGCTGTAATCTCTCTATTTAATGCTGTTAATTTTTCATTGGCTTTTTGCTTCAATTGATTTCTTCTATACATCGACCAAGCTGCAAAAGCAAAGATGAGTAAAATGATTCCTCCAATGAGAAAATAAATTCTAAGCATGAATTTTTCTTGTTCTGCTTTAGCTTTACGTTCTTTTTCTTTAAATGCCTCTTCTTGTTTTCTTTTTTCAGCCGCTAATGATTCTTCTAATGCCCCTAGTTTTTTAGAAGCTTCTTCACTTAAAATCTCCTCATTAATCTTATTGTATTTATCTAAATTTTCATAAGCTAATTTATCATTTCCCATTAAATGGAAAGTGTTCGATATTCCCAAATAAGCGTTTTTTAATTCTTCTTTGGTTTGAATTTTTTCAGCAATTTGAACAGAACGACTGAAATAAATAAATGCATTTTCTGCAGCATCCGATTGCAAAAATAAATTTCCCAATCCGTTACAAACAATCGAAATTCCTTGTTGATCTTCTACTTCTTCTTTAATGGCTAAAGCATCCAAAAAATTTGATTTTGCTTCATCGTGCTTACCAAAAAAAGTATTTACTTGCCCTAATCCTTCTAGTGCATCTGCTTTCACATATTGATCATTATTAATCTTGGCGTATTTTATTGCTTCACGAAAACTTTTTTCTGCATCTGTGAATTTTTTCTGACCCAAATAAACTTGCCCCATATAGAGCGATGCATCTCCTTTACGAT
>JBIPLT010000344.1:0-2859 GCA_044368255.1 Flavobacteriales bacterium | reverse complement strand
ATCCATTAGCGGAAATGGAAGATACCGCTTTACCTGATATTCAAACACCTCAGAAACTGATCAACGAAAAATTACAATTGAACTATCGAGATCCGTTTTTAGGAACAGCACCAAAAACAGATGTCAAAATTCAAACTGGTAATTTTTCTAATACGATAAAGAATAAAAATTCAAAGGTTGAAAAAATACTTACAAAAGAAATCCCTCCAGTAAAATTTTTCGGATTGGTGCGTAATACTGGAACCAATAAAATGGTGGCAATCGTCAGTGTGAACAATCAAGAAAAAAGGATGCTCACTGGAGAAACTTTCAATGACATCAAACTCGAAAAAATAACCCGCGATTCCATTCTTGTTTCGTGGGGTAAAAATAAATTGTACGTAAAAAAATAATATTATGCACTGCGAAGCATTCAATCACTCCAATAAAAAATCAATTGCAATGATTAAAATTGTCTTAATTTTTACATTTTACATTTTGCCTTTTACATTATTTTCCCAGGATCTCCCTGATTATTCTTATGTAAAAAAAATTCCTCTCGAAGCAGATGGTTTTTCTGTTTGGGCCGAAGTGTATACTTCCGAAAAGGAAATAAAAACAGATGATGATAAATTCTATTCTTGGGTAAAAGCGAACATCGTTCACACGACTCATGGAAGTTATGACGGCAGGTTGTTGCATGGAACCTATGTGGAATATTACAACGACAATCAACTTCGTCAAAAAGGAGAATTCAAAGACGGTTTACGTACTGGCGAATGGAAATCATGGTACGAGAATGGAGTATTAAAAGAAAAAACGAACTGGAAGAAAGGGAAACGCAGTGGCAGATTCCATCAATACAACAATGCTGGAGAAGAAACTTTGAACGGAAAATTTGATGATGATAAGTGGAATGGAAAAGTCCATCTGAAAGATAGTTCTGGAAAGGATTCGACCATCGTTTATGAAAATGGAAGTGTTGTTCAGCCCAAGGTAAAAAAGGTAAAGAAATCGAAGAATAAAAATTCCGAAGTGATTCCATTGAAAGAAGAAAAAACGATTATAAAGAATGAAGTTGATTCGACTAAAGTCAATGATCAAAAGAAAGAAGAGAAGAAGGAATCCAAAAATAAAAAGGCAAAGGAAGAAAAAAAGGAACCAGAAAAGAATCCCAAAGAAAAAAAGAAGAAAGACCAAAAGAATACTGAGAACAAACTTGAAGAAAAATCAAAAGAGTAATCGTGTTAAAAGCTTCTTCATTGATATATACCATCACCATCGTTTTTCTCACGGGAATCGTAGCCTCCTCGTTTTTGCTTTATAATCAATTGTCACAGAAAGAAACTGACCTATATCTTTTACAATATCGTCTAAACAAAAATGCACATTCAGGAATTGAATATTTATTGGCGGCAAGTGATTACATGGAATACAATGTTCCAAAAAATATTCAAATAACAGAAGGGAATACCGATTCTGTAACGGTTTGTAAAAAATCATGGGGAATTTTTGATATAGGAATTTCGAAAAGTAATTTCAAAAACAAAACGAAGGAATTGACATGTTTAATTGGATCACGATTATTGAGTGATGAAAAAAATGGATTATACGTTGCCGATTTGGATCGTGAGATTTCACTTTGCGGAAGAACCGTATTGGATGGAATCACATATCTTCCCGATGAATGCGTAAAACGAGCCTATATCGAAGGAGAAAACTACATCGGTGATAAATTGATATACGGAACACAACGAAAAAGTAATCGTGATCTTCCTGACCTTAATCTAAAATTATTGGAACAGAATCTCGATAGGATCAAAGGAAAAATGGTTTATACGGACAGCCTTTTGGATTTCGATCAAAGAGAAAAAGATACTTTGATCCATTCCTTTCAGGAAAAAACAATAGTTTTCAAACAATCTGGAAAAATCATTTTAAATTCGGGTTTCTATTCGGGAAATATCATTTTCATTTCTTCCTCAGAAATATTACTGGATGAAAATTGCAAATTAGAGAGTGTTTTATTGTTTGCACCAAAAATTACGATTCATAATCAGGATTCTTGTTTTTTTCAGGCTTTTTCCTCCGATACCATTATTGTTAAGGAAGAATCTGTTCTACTTTACCCAACTGTTTTAGGAATTATAAAAGAAGATAAGAAATCAAACAACGAACCTTTGTTGCAAATTGAAAAGGATGTTTTATTTGGTGGAAGTTTGTTAGTATATGATATGAAACCCGATCACAAAAATTACCCAAGAATAGAAATCCATGAAAAATCAAAAATATATGGAGAAGTATATTCCAACGGAAAAGCAAGTTTACAAGGAGAAATTTTAGGTTCGGCTATGGTATTTAAATTATACCTGAAAACCAATTCATCTGGGTATGAAAATCATTTATTGAATTCTAGGATTGATGGAAATAAAATCCCACCCGCTTTTTGCGGAATGCAATTGAAGGATAAACGCTATGGAAAAACTATTTTGCAATGGTTGTAATCAAGAAATTAAAATCATCTTCCACCATAGAAGCGGTGGTTTCTGTGGCGATTATTTCATCAGTGATGGTCATTATTTTTCCTTTTTTCGGGCAAGTGCTCACGAGTAATCATCGGATGGAAATCATTCGTGGTTTGCATTTGTTGAATGAAATTCGTCAAACCGAAAATTATGATCCTATTCTAAATCCTCAACCTGAATTTGCAGGAGAAGGAATTTCTGTTCGACAAACTACTGTACAAGACAAAGAGATTGTCGAGCTTTATCATATCACTACCGAATTCGTTAATCCGAATAAAAAAGTGGTGTATTCTTTTACCGAATTCAAATACAAACCGTAAATGAGATTCAAAAAAATAAAAGCTTTTACATTGAT
>JBIPLT010000117.1:0-9249 GCA_044368255.1 Flavobacteriales bacterium | reverse complement strand
CATCACCTTTCTTAACTTCATTAATAGGTTGATTTAATTCATCAATTAATTCAACATAAGAGGTTACGCCAAAAGCATTAGAATTTAATTCTAAAAAATTGATTTTCGTAGCTAAATTTTCATTTAACCAAATATCATCTGCATCTAGAAATGATATATACTTACCTTTTGCTAGATTAATGCCAACATTTCTTGCAGTAGAAACACCCGATTTAACTTGATGAATAACGCTAATTCTAATATCCTTTTTTTGATATTCAGCAATTATTTTCTGAGTCGAATCAACAGATCCATCATTCACAATTATCAATTCAACATTTGAATGAGATTGTGATAAAACTGATTCGATGGTAGAAGAAATAAATTTTTCACCATTATGTACCGGAATAATTACCGAAACTAATGGATTATTTTCTGAATTTACCCGCATAATGAAAAACGTTCCCCCACTTTGGCTTAAGCATTGATAAATTCACTGAGAAGTAACCAAGTATAAATAGAATTGAATTTTTAATCGATTTTTTATCAAAATGAGAGGGAAGTGGATGTAATTGTTCAGTAATTCTATAATTAATTTTCACTAATCCACTCTTCTTAAAAAAATTCAATTGAGAATTATAGTCTGTGAATGTGATATGTTGCGGAGAATAATAATTCATCTTATTGCGTTTGATTAGTGAGCCTGTTTTTATAATCAGCCGTGAAAGACAAAAATTATTTTCAAGTGGTCCGTCTACAATCACCAAAGTATCCCTATGTGAAAATCTTTTAAGGAAATCAAAAATAGTAGATGGATTAGTTAAATGTTCGAGAATATGACCTGCATGAATTAAATCAAATGTTTTATCCTTATATTTTTCTTCGAATTCTTCAAAAGAGAAAATAGGGAGCTCGGTTTTTTCTCTGAGTAGTGATGCAAATTCGCTGCTATACTCCACCCCAACCGTTTCCATTCCTTTCAATTTAGCATAATTCATATAAAATCCACTTCCACACCCGATATCCAAAAGTGATTTAGCGTTAGAATGATAAGCAAATTTGTCAAAAAATTCAATTTGGTAGCCTTGATGATTATAAATTGGAAAATTATAATTAAAAATGTGTTTCTCTCCTTTATTCAATTTTTTCAAATAGGTATGATCATCGGCACCATACATTTTATCGAAATCATCCTTATTAGGCAATGGATGAATAAAAGCTGCATTACATGAATTACATTGAAAATAATTAAATATTTTATCGTTGTATTTATTGGGTGGATAATAGTATTTCCGATAGTCGGAACTTCCACAAAAAACACACTTAATACTATTCTCCTGTTTTTCCAATTTTTAATGAATTAGCTAAAAATAAAATTATCTTTTACCAATAAATTTAAGCAGTCGATAATAGGTCTTGAAATAAGAAGGGTATGCTAAATGCGAAACAGGCTTTTGCGCCATTATTCTATCAAATTCAATTTCAGTAAAACCAAGTTTCTTCATTACATACAATTTATCCTCTTTGATTTGATTTTCATCATATGGAGGTTTTTGAATCTCTGCCAAAGCTTGTTCACGCGTTTTTTGCCCTGAGCAAATAAGAGCTGAGTAATGTGCTTTGCGTTTATCGATTTTAAATTTATTTGGAAGTATATAACCTTGATAAAATCTTGTAAATATTGACTCATGATGTTTACCTCCATGATCAAACCATTTATATTTTTCAATCAATATTTTTTTTGCCTTTTCTTTATCATAGTCAAAGTAATTGAGCAAACCAATAGTTTCAATTTTAGTAAATTTGAGAATCCGCCAATATTCCCAGAAAGTAAGAAGTGGGTATGACTTTAGCTTTTTTCCACCAAATTTTTTATTAATACCAACTATATTACCTACATCAATTTTCCAATGGTACCAAGACTTAGGTAAAATGGCTTCTGATGCTTCATTATGACCAGTAATAATATATTTGATATTTTGTTTTTTTGCTACTTTAAATAAAACGGCAACAATGGCCTGATCAGTTATTAATTCAATGTCAACTACTCCTGAATAAATGAAAGATCTTTGTAATTGTCGAATTTCTTCCCAATCATTTATGTAAGAATAAAGATCAATTTTATCTGCCTCTAAAATTTTTTCAATATTACTTACCGCTAATTCTGAATTCCAGCCATTATCATAATGAACAACTAATGGATTTAAGCCTAACTCTAATGCTTTATGAACTGTATAACAACTATCCACTCCACCACTAATTCCTATCAAACAATCGTATTTTCCCTTACGATTCGATTTTATTTTATTGACTAATTCTTCTAGTTGATTGGATGCAATTTTTTTTGATTCCGAATTTTTAATTGTCCTATTTTGATAATCTCGACAATAATTACACACCTTGTTTTCATCAAATGATATATCAGGATCATTTTGATTATCCATGATACAATTTGAACATAAGGTGATTTCTAAATTCATTTACTATTTTGAGTTTCAAAAACGAAAAAGTTGGAACAATTAAATTTTAAACCCATTATTAATATCTTGAAGTGTGTAATTTGTTTATTGGTAAAATCAAATGTAGGGAATAAAGTTTCCTTGTTTAAAAAGGTGGAAGATTATTTTATTGTAAATATTAAGTAAATTTAAAAAAATAGTAAGCGAGGGCATTTTATAGCTATATAATTTTTCGTATTATAATTGGGTTTTTAATAATTATCTTCATAAGATTAAACATCTTAATCAATTTTCTTAGGAAGTTAACTTTACGAAACAAGAAAGACACGGAATAATGATCTAAGTGTCTCATTAGCGAATATCTGTTAAATTTTTTTGAATAACTACCCAATATCATTTCATTAAAAACAAATTTGTAAAGTATAACTGAGCCATGAAAAGTTCTTCTCATCACCTCCTGATTTTCGGATGTATTCAAGGTTACATTATCAGCATAAACTCCCCTTTTAGCCACTGGACTTTCAATGTTACCGGGATAAAGTTTGGCTTTTAGCGCTAACCTTAAAAAAAACTCATTGTCCTCTCCATACCGACTCAATTCTTCCTTGATCAAACCGGTTTTATCCTTAAATTTAGCATGCAAGGTCAATCCTCCGAAATGAAACCAGCCATATTTCAAATATACAAGTGCTTCGAAAAGCTCCTCTGGAGGTATGTGCTTAGTAAGCGTTGTGTATTCTGGATTTAAACCTTCAATTTTACATGCATTAATTCTTTCAATATGCATTTCGTAACCTTTTTGATCATAAGCGTGCGTTCCAATTGCTTCATAGACACCGTCTGCTTCGCTGTTGTTTGAAAAAACAATTTGAGTTGTTTTAAATCGACCCGGTAAATAAAAATCATCCGCATCAAGAAAAGCTATAAAAGGATAAGAGGCATTTTCTATTCCAAGGTTTCGGCAGGCTGCCGCACCTTTATTTAAGTGACCTTTATGAATGAATACTTTTACTTTATGTTGAAACTTTTTTTGAAGTTCAATACATAAATGATAAGAATCGTCAGGTGAATTATCTTCAATTAATAATACTTCTTTTACTTCGGGTTGAATTAGTGCAGAATCAACTGCCCGCTCAACATATTTAGACGCATTATAAACTGGAATTACTACTGAAACTTCAAACATTTAGTAGATTATTTTAGATTAAAATTACATAAATTATTCATTTAATCAGAATTATTTTTTAAATCGTATAGCCAAAAAATATTTTATGTTAATCCATTTGAACGGAGATTTTCTTAAAGCAAGTTTAGAAAAATATTTCGCTGGTTTTATAAGTCCGATATAATGATAATAGGCAGCAGAATCGCGAAAGATTCTGGATGGATCTTCTTCATTTTTTAATTGAATTTTATTTACTTCATTTGAAATAAATTCTTTATCAATAATTTGATGGCAACTTTTGAAATAACGTGATTCTCTTTGATGCAGAAAATGGTCTAAATCTGATAAAACATCAAGAAGTTCTAATTTGAATTTTGGAGCATTAATAAACGTTTTTGAATCGTTGTGATATCGAAAATATGAAATAATTTTTTCGGTTTGAATAGCTTTTGAATTCCCTTCTAAAAGAAGATAGTTTAACCAGAGTTGAGTATCCATACAAAACCGCAATTTTTCATTCAATGGAAAGATAGATCTAATAGAATTTGTCTTAAAATAGGTAGACGGTTGATCAATATGTGCTTTAATCAAAGCAGTCTCGAGTGAATTGGATAAATCGGAGCCATATGAACGATTGATAAATTTATCAGCCATAAATCTCCATTCTCTTCCGCAGTAGACGGTACTATTTTGGTCTTTTTTGAATGAATTAGCAATTTCAAATAGAGCATTTTCAGCTAATAAATCATCCGAATTTAGCCAATTAAAAATTTCACCTGTTACTTTCTCGAATCCCTTATTAATTGCATGAGTTTGTCCATAGTCTTTTTCACTAATCCAATAATAAATATACTTTTCATATTTACGAATAATCTCCACTGAATGATCAGTACTTGCTCCATCAATTATGATAAATTCTAGATTAGGATAATTTTGATTCAAGACTGACAAAATTGTATCTTCTATAAAAGATCCTTGATTAAACGAAGGAGTAATAATTGAAATTTTGGGCCAACTTGAATCTTTACTAATAGTTGATACTGGTTTTTTAAACCATTTTAATTTTGACAAATCTTGTTCTACTAAATTCATGATTATGAATTGAACTTATTTTTGATGGCAATAAGATTAGTATACTCGTATTTATCTCGGTTCACATGAGGAACCAAACGATTGTTCTTCCATTCAAAAAACGAGTAGTCAAGCTCGCTCATCATGCTTATAATTTCCTGGCCTGAATAATCATTCTTTAAGAAATTTTCATCGTTAAATTCGATCAAAAGAAGAAATTTTCCATTTTTCAATGACTTCTTTCCACCAGTGATAACAAATTTTTCCCACCCTTCTACATCCATTTTAATAATAATTTCCTGATTGAATTCAGGAAAATGTGATTGAATAAAATTATCCAGTGTATCTGTATTTATTTTAACCTTTGTGAATCCATCTTCATTAGCATCAGTTGATAAATTATTCCAGGCGTCCATCCCATTTTCTGCCACATTCATACTTGTTTCTCCTTTGGTATTACTTAATGCAATATTGAATGTTTGAATATTTGTACAGTTATTTAAATCAACATTTTCATTCAATCGATCAAATGTTTTTGGGGTTGGTTCAAAAGAGTACACTTGACAACCTTTTTCTGAAGCCAGCAATGAAAAAAGACCGACATTGGCTCCAATATCAATAAAAATATTTCCTTTTTTTAAATACTGTTCAAAAAAAGCCAATTCATTTCTTTCAAAATCTCCTCTTAGAATTAGATAGGATAAATAACTATCGGGATACAATTTCAATTTGGTTTGCTTGGTAAGCTTATAGATGACAAATTTTCGCTTACCCGCTTTCATGTTATCCCATTTACGCAAATCGGAAAATTGATACTTAATTCTTTTCCAAAGTGTGTTATTTATGAGATGAGCAAAAAAACGATTAATCTTTCCCATAAATAGATCTATTAACAAATAAAACATCGCATTGCAAGAGTTCATTATGTTCCCCTCGATAAACTGGAATTAGTTGCACCATAATGAAATTATTTGCGACAAAAAAGTTAAATACTTGATCGAAAGTTGAAGATCCTTTATAAATAGGTTTAAATGAAACCTCAGTGAATACCCAATCTACATTAGGTAATATTTTTTCAGCTCCTTTGAGCACATCCATTTCAGCTCCCTGAACATCAATTTTTATAAAATCAATTTTAGAAATTTGGAAATCTCGGGCGAAATTAGCCAATGATTCGGTATGTACTTTAATACTTCTATTTGCTTTTTTATTGAGTCCAAGCGTTTCCTTTAGGTCGTGGTCAAAATGCAATAAGGATGAAGTTTCGGGCAGTTCGTTTACAGAAAATTCTGCTTCACCTGTTGTTGATGACAAGGCTATATTATGGGTATGGCAATTTTTGAAGTAAGTATCTTCTTTTATTTTTTGATAAAATTCAGGTATTGGTTCAAACAAATATGACGTGCCGGTTTTAATCTTGGAATGAAATAATTTTGTAAATGACCCGGTATGTGCACCTACATCCATGAAAACATTTACTTTATCCGGAAGGAACTTGAATAATTCTTCATCCATATAGCCAGGTGCAACTTTTGCATATAGATATTTTTTTAGTTGAGCTTTTACTTTTTTCATTTTGAAATTAAATCAATTTGTGTACAACCAAGATTCCATGATTGCTCGAGTCTTCTCATCTGGTTCTTTGAATTATCAAGAAGAAGTTCTAAGGTAATTACATCTTCTAGGCGATCATAATATTCAATATCGGGATTGGTAATATCAAAAGAAAAATAATAAGACCCATTTGCGAAATGATCAACATTAAACTTCAATGAAATTTCATTCGTTCCTTCCTTTATTTCTAGCAAATCTGCTTTGTTAAAAGCCCCCAAAGATCCAAATCCAACTGGGTTTTTTAATTGATCCTTTACTCTCAAATCAAGCGAAATTTTTTTAGTATCATCGGAAATAATTTCAATCAGAAATTTGATTTCACGTTCGCTTAATTCAGACTTTATCTTGGTCATCATTATTCCCTTGGAATAAGCTCTCTTAAATACCGAATTAGATGAATCTGATAGTAAATACTCTTTGATGACATTTTGAGTAGTGTCCATCATTTTAACAGTTCCATCCGAAAGCAAAATTGACTTTGAACATAATGATTGCAAAGCAGCAAGATTATGACTAACGAATAAGACCGTGCGGCCATATTTCGTGACGTCTTGCATTTTTCCAATGCATTTTTTTTGAAACTCCGCATCTCCAACTGCTAAAACTTCATCAATAATTAAAATTTCAGGTTCTAAATATGCTGCAACCGCAAAAGCTAAACGCAATTGCATTCCACTACTATAATGTTTCAAAGGAGTATCGATAAATTTTTCGACTCCAGAAAAATCAATAATTTCATCTATTTTCGCTAATACTTCTTTTCTTGACATTCCGAGGATAACTCCATTTAAAAAGATATTCTCTCTACCAGAAAGTTCAGGATGAAAACCAGTTCCAACTTCCAATAAACTAGCAATCCTCCCTCTCGAAATAATTCTCCCCGAGGTTGGGCTAGTAATCCTAGAAATAATTTTCAGTAAAGTTGATTTGCCCGCCCCATTTCTTCCGATAATACCAACACACTCGCCTTGATTAACAGAAAAAGATACATCTTTTAAAGCAAAAAACTCATTCCCTCTTGTTCTGCCTTTGGTAAAAATATTTTTCAAAGCATCACCAATAGTATTGTTTGACTCTTTTTTACCTCCAAGAAAATATTTCTTAGTTATGTTATGTATTTCAAGGATGGGTTCCATCAGAGGGTATCTGCCATTGATTGTTCAGTAGATCGAAAAAATAAAAGTCCAGAAACACAAAACAACATTCCAACTAATGTTGAACATAGGATATATTCAGACACAGATCCATATTCAGTAAACATCATTCGAAATGTTTCTATGGGAGCCACCATAGGATTCAATGCTAATAAATATCTAATCCATTCTTCAGAAAAAAGTTGTAGTGGAAAAATTATAGGAGAAACAAACATTAATAATTGCAATGAAATAGGAATGATGAATTTAAAATCACGAAATTTTACTGTTAAAGCTGATGCCCAAAGTGAAATAGCGGTAGATGCTAAAACTTGAAGCATAAGAGCTAATGGCAAACACCAAATTAAAACCAAAAAATCAATCCCTTCATCGTAATAAAATGAAACAACAAAGAATAAGAAAAGTGTTATCAATAAATCGAATAATGAAACTAATATTCCTGAAATTGGAATTAGTATTCGAGGAAAATATATTTTTTTGATTATGTTGGCTTGTGAAATCATTGATGAAGAAGCATAGTTCACAGATGATGAAAATGCATTCCAAAAAATCAATCCAGATAAAACAAAAACAGGATATTCAATAGAGGCCGATGTCATATTAAATTTGGTTCCAAAAATAAAAACCATTATAGACATAAGTGCAATTGGTTGAAGCAGGACCCAAGCAAAACCTAAAATAGTTTGTTTATACCTCACCTTAATATCCCGCCAAGCGAAATAGTAAAGTAATTCACTGAATCCAAAAGCATCTTTAATTCCAAAATTTAAAAAACCCTTACTTGGCTCTATAACATAAAGCACTTTTTTTTCCATTGATCTGCTTCAATACTTATTAATCCTCTAAAATAATTAGTTTAATTTTGTAATTGACAATAAATTTAAAAAATATACAGGAAATTAATATTCGATACTCATAATAAACATAATACCAGTGCAGTAAAAGCAAATGTCAGGCAACAGATTAAACATTAATAATTAATTAAACTTAATTTTAATAGGAATATCTATGAAATAGATACTACACTCAAAGAAAATGCATAGATAAAATCGAAATTCTTACTTCTAAAATCCAACTTGAATTGTTTCGTTGACGATTAGGAAGTAGAAGCACAGTCTACCTCAGTTAAGTAAGCAACATCAATTAGAAAATAGAGGTAAGTATGTTCTTCTAGCCTATTCCGTAAATTAATTTAAACCTTTTAATAATTCTTATATATTTTCATAAAGGCTCGCTCCTTCGGGAGATTTATCTATGTAAAGTTCTTTCAAAACTCGTTTTCGATAGAGAAAGTCTTTTGAAAAAAACAAAGAAGACATAATTTAATGTTATCCCTTTATTTCACACCATAATCGTTGCATCCCGAAACGATATTCGGCCGCTACAATGTTTATCTTACATTCCATCAATAATTGATGTAAATCTTCGCGACCAAATTCAATCACATGATCATTATCTGTATAAATTAACTTTTCACCAATATCCTTTCGGTAATGGTTCAAATAGGTCTTATCAAAATCTGGAACCTCTATGTAAACGTATTTAAAATGCTTTTTTAGTTTTTCCAAAAATGGCTTTCGATCATCTAAATGTTCGAGCAAGTGTGATAAAATTAAAACATCAAATTTTAAATTTGTTTGATCTAAATAGTTAAAAGCATCCTCATGAATAAATTCCAAATTGGGAGCTTGATATTTTTTTCGCGCATGACTAATAGCAACCTTATCATGATCCACTCCAACTACCTTCTTTGCAGATGTAGCAAGCCCTGCAGCTATATCTCCTTGTTTACATCCTAAGTCAAGAA
>JBIPLT010000116.1:0-9261 GCA_044368255.1 Flavobacteriales bacterium | reverse complement strand
AATGCTTACTAAACAAAATGCTGTAACCATTTCAATTTCTGCTCCGAAAATCCATAACAACAAAACATATTGAAATGCAAAAACAAAATAACGAAAAAGCGAAATAAAAATTATACTTAAATCAAAACTGAATCCGTTCCACTCCCTATTTTTGAACTTTATTTTTGGTGGAAATTTTATAAAATAAATTACTAATGAAATAAGAATAAGCAAAACTGAAGTAGTAAAATAAAATAAACTCATCTCATTATTTTCGATTAGCCAATAAATCAATCCACCTAATCCCACCAAAATAGTGACCGAAAATTGAGCAATTGACATTTGAATCGTTGCATCCAAAATTTTTAATTTGTCGGTATTTTCATTGGCAATCATTCTTGCAAAAAGTGCTCCGGAACGAAAAGGGGTAATAAATCCAGCAGCCATAGATTTTAGCGTTTGAATAAATGCGTTCGTGTAAGAAATGGAATTAATTTTTTGAAAAGCATACTTCCATTTTAAAGATTCTAAAAACAAATTCAGCGAGGTAAGAATAAACATTAACGAAAAGAAACTCATCCAATCAATTTTTGAAAAAGCATTCTTCCAAACAAAAAGAAAGGTTGAGTTTTGGGTTTTAGAATCAATGATGACCCAGATGAAATAAATAGCTAGTAATGGGATAATCCATTGTGAAATCTCTAAAACCCGTTGCCGACTTAGACTGCGATGTAATTTTGCCAACATTTTTTGCAAGTTACGAATTTCCGCATTTCAATGAATTTTGAATTGCTAACTTTACGCCAATTCATGCAAAAAACCTTTGAAAGAATCATTTTAGGCTTAGATCCGGGAACCAATATAATGGGATTCGGAGTAATTGGTATTGAAAATAAAAAAGCTCATTTGATAGATTTGGGAATATTTAATCTTTCGAAATTAGAAGATCAAACATTAAAGCTCAAAGGCATTTTTGACCAAACAAGTGAAATCATTCAAAAATTTAACCCTGATGAATTAGCCATTGAAGCACCTTTCTTCGGAAAAAATGTTCAGTCGATGTTGAAATTAGGAAGAGCTCAAGGTGTAGCTATTGGTGCCGCTTTAAATAAGAGCATGATGGTGAATGAATATTCTCCTCGAAAAATAAAACAATCTGTAACAGGAAATGGAAATGCTTCGAAAGAACAAGTAGCGGCTATGATTAAGCAATTATTAGGGATAAAAGAAGATCAAAAATATTTAGATGCAACAGATGCAGTTGCTGTAGCACTTTGTCATTTTTATCAGGGAAATTCACTCAGTTCTGGAAAAAAATCTTTTGGTTCTTGGGAAGCATTTGTGAAAGCTAACCCCGCACGAAAAAAATAATCAAGCCTTTCTTATTTTCTCGGCAATTTCTTGCAATCTTTCTTGTGAAAGTTGAAGCTTGGGACGAGTAAAATTCAAATCATCAGCCGAATCAATTGGCACTAAATGAATATGCGCATGAGGAACTTCAAGGCCAATAACCGAAACTCCAATTCGCTTACAAGGAATTACTTTTTCTATCTTTTTGGCAATAGGTTGACAAAAAAGTAAAATCTCCGTTAATAGTGAATCGTCTAAATCAAAAATATAATTCACTTCCTTTTTAGGAATTACCAATGTGTGTCCTTCTCGAAGTGGGGAAATATCTAAAAAGGCAAGAAATTTTTCATTCTCTGCAATTTTATGGCAAGGAATTTCTCCTGAAACAATTCTTGAAAAAAGAGTTGGCATTATCTTGAAATTTCTAAAATTTCAAATTTCAATTCGCCGTTTGGCGTTTTAACTATCGTTATATCTCCAACCACTTTTCCCATTAAGCCCTTTCCTATGGGAGAGTCAACTGAAATTTTGGCTAATTTTAAATTCGCTTCATTTTCTGCCACCAACATATATTCCATCGTGGCACCATTGGCAAGATTCTTTATTTTTACTTTAGATAGAATAAAAACTTTCGAATTATCCACTTGAGTTTCATCTATCAATCGAGCCGAAGATAAAAGATCAGTCATTTTTGAAATCTTCATTTCTAAAAGCCCTTGCGCTTCTTTTGCTGCATCGTATTCTGCATTCTCCGACAAGTCACCTTTATCTCTAGCTTCGGCAATCTGTGCAGATATTTTAGGGCGTTCAACCGTTTTTAAATGCTTTAACTCTTCTTTGAGTTTAGCCATTCCTTCTTGGGTTAAATACGTTAATTGTGACATATTAATCAGTATTATATAAATGTAAAGAATCCCCGAATTCGGGGATTCTTTACTACAAATTTAAAAAAATATTATTATTTCAAGTTGATTCTTACACCAATGCTATGAACACCATTAAAAGGATTGGTGGCTCTATAAGTATAATCAAAACCAATGTTAGTTCCTTTTTCTCCTGCCTTCATGTCAACTGAAATTCCGCCCGTTGGCCCTGTTAAAGCAGAGGTTCTAGTATCGGCACTAAAAATGCCTTTTTCTTGAACATAACCACCTCTAGCTATAAATGTGGCCTTCTTAGATGAGAATGAATATTCAAGCCCTAAACGAAAATTATCTTTTGAAAATGAATTAGAAGTATAGGTTCCTGCAGCAGTTAATTTATGAGCTTCAGAAATCAAAAAGTCATAAGAAAATCCAATAGAAACTAAAGATGGTAATTCAAATTTAGCTGAACGTTGTTCTGTAGTAGTAGATAAATTAGTTGCTTGAATAATTGAAGTAACAGAAAAACCATCACCTTCAAACGCCATTGTTGGGCCAACATTTTTAAGGGCGATACCAAATTTGATATTATCCTTTTCTCCAGTAACGTATCTAATTCCAGCATCAAATGCAATTCCAGAAGCTTTTGCATTATTGATTTGCTCAGAGATGGCTCTAACTGTTAATCCTCCATAGATACTATTAGAAAATTCTCTTGCATAAGAAAATCCTAAATTATAATATCTCGGGGAGAAAGTTCCAACTCCACCTTCAGGTTTATCAGTAGTTGTAATCATCACATCACCAAAATTCATGGTGGTGAATGTTAAGGCGATTACACTTACATCTCCTGTTCTTTGGGCAAAACCCATCGAATTCATCTTTATTCCTGTTGATTGAAGCCAATTAGTTCTATTAAATATCAACTCAGTTTTATCTGTAAACGCTAATCCAGCCACATTCACAAATGCAGCTTCAAGACCATTTACTGATGACATTCCAGCATCACCCCAAGCCGATGAGCGCGCCCAAGGATTAATCAGTAATTCAGATGCTCCAGCACTACCCACGCGATCTTCATTTCCTGCAAGCAAAACATTACTTCCAAAAAGAAGTGAAGTTGCAATTAATATTGATTTATTTAGTTTCATAATTTCAATTCATTAATGTTTTTGGTTAGAAGCTTTCGAGGTTTGGAGGTCTCATGAAAACCATAGCTTTTAGAACAACCTCACCCACGTCTGGAACATCCACTTGAATTAGGTATAAACCGCTTGCCACTGGAATTCCTTTTTGGTTTTTCAAATCCCAATCAACAGATGTGATGGGTGAATCTTTAGTAATTGTTCGAACTAATTCCCCTTTTGGGCTATAAATTCTTACAGTTGCTACATCTGGTAAATTAGTTACTTTAATTCTTGAATCTAACTTAGTAGTTTCATATGAAGAATACGCATAATATGGATTTGGAACTACATTTATCAATGTTAAAATTGAATCTGATAATTCTCCTCCATTAGTAAATTCAGTAGCTAAATCCGATGTATTAAACTCATAAAGATTTAACCAGTTATTTGAACTTTGAGCAACGCTATCTGCCAAATAGAAGTTATTAGTTGCATACAATTGATATGGCTTAGAAACTCTCAAACGAACTTTAGCGTTAGTTTCAAGAAAAGAATAGCCTACTTCTGGAATAGGTCTTCCCACCCACATACAGCTTCTCCAAACTTTCAATTTATCCGCCCCAGAACCATTTAACATAGTTTCTAGATAAGTTCCACCATCATATGCTGGCATTCTATTTCCACCTGGGCTATCTTTATCACTATTTCTAAAGATAAAAACAGTATGGAAACCACCCATAATTGGAGTGCCGAAATTATCTGAAATAACTGATGTTGGATTAAATCTCATATCGCGCCCGTTATCTACAGCCAACCAAGAATTTTCACTGAAAGCCATATTTAAACGCTCTCCAGATTCAAGATCGATTGCGTAACCCGGAAACCACCCCATACCCATACCAGTTCCATCATTATTTCCATCTTTATCCACTGAATTTGCTTCTCTTAACTCTTGTTTCTGAGCGCCACCTTGTGCTAAATTACTAAAATCTTGTGCTTCCACTACAGCACATCTTGTCCATTTAGATTTATCATTGGTAAATACAACATCAATACTTTGCACATCACGAATCATAGTTAATGTGGTCGTGTTAATGTATGAACTATCAATAATTGCATAAAAACCGGTGGAAGAAGTTAGGCAATATGGAGCCCAAGTACCCTCTAATAACCCTTCATACTTTTCATCTGGATCATCAACGGTGTAATCATTAAATTGAGCTGGATCGGTTGCACCTGACCCGTCACTAGCTTCAAATTGTGTGCCTGAACGAATCCAGTTATAGTCACTATTTCCTTCTGCATCTTTAACCCCAGATAGCCATCTTTTAGATGAATCTGCATATTCGATAGTTGCAGCAAGAGGTTCAGTAAATAATCTATTTGTTCCATAAGTAACGTAATTAGCTTGCGAAACAGTGATTGCTAACCCAATTTCTGGAATAATTTGTTCATTACCCACCTTAATACTTACTTCACTATTCCAAGATTCACCAGAAGTTAAATTGGTTAGCGTCCACATATCATCAGGATTTAATAGAGCTGATAGTGGATCTGCGCCAGTGAGTGTATCGGCATTAAATCTTAATTCAAAGTCACCAGCAACTACATTTAATGGATCAACCACTTTAACACTTACTGGTCCAAAAGAATTTTCATATTCTACCTCTGCCATTTTGAAATTAGCAACGATGTTGTTTTCAGAAGCTTCGGTGATATCTAAAATATTTCCACCATTACCTTGACCTTCTACCCTTCTAATTTTTGGCCCATCGCCATAGTTTGCATTTAATTGAGTTCCATTCATTTCTGGAACAGAAGTATGAGGAATTGCCTCGTAAACTTTAATTGCACCAGTCACCGATTTACGGCTTTCCAAATAGGGTTTCTTTTGACCTTCTAATTGCGTTGGATCATTTGGATTAAAATTCAAGTAATTATTGTGCGCGTAGGCAACCGCCATAAAATAATAAGTCTTGTGATTGACGAATTTTGCCTGCGTATAAGCATCATTTTTAAATCTAAAGCTATGACGAATTCCATTGTTTTCGGCATCCACTTTTAATTCTGGAACTAAGAATCCAATAGATTCATCTAGTTCAAAATTTACTAAATCTGCAATAGAATCTTTAATATCACATTGTGCAATCAAACGAGCTAAATCTGGGTCACCTAAATCTGATGAAGAGATATCTTTATTTGCTAATTGGTAAATTTTATATCCTTGGAATTTGAATTTGTTGTCGTAAGTAACAGTATCTGGAGAAATGATAAAAGGATCTACCTCTTCATATTCTTCCAAATTATTATTTGATGACGGACTGTTAGAAATATAAATAATAATTTCATTATTCAATTCTTGAATAGTTAAGTCTGGAGCATCAGGACCATCCAAAACCTTAAAGCAATTGTCAAATAAAGCTTGAGCTTTATCATCCGAAATGCGAAGTTTTTCAACTGAGGCGAAAGAATTTCCTGTAGAAGCTCTTGCATAAACAACACCTACTGTAATATTATTTCTTGATCCTGGTAATAAAATGAATGGACCTGCTGATTGCATAAAACGTCTATCACCTACACCATTTCCTGATGTTACTTCAGTCCAGTTACCTGGAACAGGAATTCCTTGAGTTCCCCAATTTAATGGATCTGAATCTCCAGGGAACATATAATCACATCTAACTAAGCCATTAGCAATTGCATCTGGAGAAGTGTTTATTGCGGTACCACCATAATAAAATGGTGTTCCATTCAACCAAATTCCTCGGATATAATTATAATAATCTGTTCCGTTATTAGGGTCACCCTGTGGACCACCACCAATGTTGTAATAAAGGAATTTTCTCATTCCAAAACGCTCATTATCGATTACACCATCACCATAACCAATTCCTAAACCTGGATAAGGAATACCTAAACTATCGATAGCATCAGAAATATTTGTAGTTAATGGGTTATCAATATTATCATTATCTTGGTAAGGACCTTCAAAAAAATCAACACCAACAGCTGGTGGATTTGCCCCATAACCTAATGCTCCAGAAGCTGGGTCATCAAAATTATCTCCGTTATATGCATAACCTAATCCACGCTTAACATCACAACCTACGTAATCATCAACTGAACCACCGACATCTGCATCCACCCATTGTCCAAAATAAGTTTCATATAGGGTTTGAGTAGAACGGTTAATCATTTCATAGTTATAGAAAGTCATATCATTCACCTCATCATTGGTTGCAAAAGCAAATGCTTGAGCATGAATTTCCATACCAATTGGATCTCCACCTGTTTCAGTATGGATATTTCCTTTATCATTAAAAACCCACCAGAAATTTTGGTCACCATAAAGCGTTACTGTTCTATCGTTTCCACAAGCTAAATCTTTATTGATGTCATACCAAGGATAATCTCCATTATTAGGGTCATAAGCATCATCACCATCTCTATCATAAAAAGGAGCTAAATGATAATCTTGATTTAAACTTACATCACCTTGAGCCGGCCAATCTAAAATTGAGTTTGGAATTGAATAACCAGGAAAATCTACTGCTTGGTCACAATTAGGGTCCTGACCACATTCATACCAAGCATTAAATGTGATAATATCCTGACGAAGCGTAATAAAGAACTTATCGTATTTCAAACAAGTTTCTGGAATAATTTCAGCATCACCGGTTGTTGTTAATGGACCTGTCCAGAAGTCATTATTCTGGCGGAAAGTTAAAGCCGCTATTTTCAACTGATCGTTAAAATCAAGTCCACCCATCCATAAAGCGCCAGCAAAGATAACTCTCAAACCAGATCCTTTTGGAACTTCATAAGCAGAAGCATTCACCGCTCTATCCTGCCACATGTTTCCACCTGTTTCAAGCAATGCGCTTACATTGTTAAATTCAAGCTTAGTTAAAGCTGTGGCTGGAGCACAACCCGCAGCACGATTTTGAATGTTATGATCTTCTGTTTGACGAGTAAGATCTCGCATTGCAAAGGCAGATGTAGCCATCAAAACAGTGATGGAAACGGTTGCCAGATATTTCATTTCTATTTTCATAATCCGCACTTTAAATCTCATTAATTAAAAATCAAGTTTAACACCTAAACGAACTGTTCTAGGTAAACCATAGTTGAAAGGGTTATTAATTGCAAGGGCATAATACTCTCTGTAAGAAATTTCGCTCACCTGTTGAGCAATGATTTGTTCAAATCTAGGATCTGCTAAATAACCATCATCATCAGGGGTTCCTGTCGCTCCATATACATTAAGAATATTTCTTGTATTCAATAAGTTATTTATCTGCAAGTAAATATTTAAGTTGGCTGTACGGTCTTTGTCTTCACCTTCTCCTCCTTTTTTACCAAACTTCAATGTGATATTTTTATCAATCTGGGCATCCATTCTAAACTGACCAGGTTTTCTTGATCCATTCACTTGACCTTCCAATGAAGATGTTCCTACGAATTGCTGAGCGCTATATGGCGTACCTGATCCAAAAATATTTACAATGTTGATACCAGTATTTTCAAGAATGTTTTTTCCGAAAAGTTTTGGTCCATTATAATCTTTTCCTTCACCATAACGGTAGTCTATAGTAGTGTTGAACCCATGACGTTGATCGTAGTTAAAAGGATAGATTGTACGTAGGTTGGGTTGACCAGAGTTAACCAAATTTAATGCAGATCCAGCATCAGACCCAGTACCTTCAGCAAATTGAAGGGTATATGAAGCTCTCATCCATAAATTACCTGTTCTTCTCAAGTCATAAGTTAAAGTAATTCCTTTGATTGTACCAAAGTCAATATTTCCCCAAGATCTGTATGTACGAGGATAAGCTCCTGTAAGATTAACTAAAGCCACCATATCTCTTAATTCACGGTAGAAAGCAGAAACTTTGATAGATGAGCTCTTAGATAAGACCTGTTGGAAACCTAATTCATAGTCAATTGTTTTCTCAGGTTTTAAATCTGGATTATTTACAATAACATTTCTATTTTGCATGAAGAAATAGTCTAACATGTCAAATCTATTTCCAGAAGTTGGACGCTTAGTTAAAACGTCATAATGTGCGAAGAATAAAGCTTCATCAGAAATTGGGAATGAGAAAGCCACACGAGGCATAACATTAATCTGAGGCTTATAATCTTGAAAAGCACTTGAACTAATTTCGTCATCAGGACTCACCCCTTCAGTTAAATAAGGTGCAACACCAGCCGCTGAATAAATCGTTCTTGGGTCGGTGATTTCTTCACCGTTTGCGTTGTACCAAACATTTCCATTTCTAAAACCATTGATGGCAGTAGGATCATTAATATCATTTACGTAAACGATATAATCATCTCCCATATTTGTTGGAAAAGTAGCGTTGTATAGAGGATCACTTGCATCATCTCTAACCTCAGCAACTGTTTGAGCGCTGTATAATAAGAATTTATCTTTTAAAACGGGTTGATTTGCATCAAAACGATCAATACGAAGACCAACATTAAAAATCAAGTCATCGAAAGTAAATTTATCCATGATATATCCTGCAATATAAATCGGTTCAAAAGCTGGAATTTCACGAGAGAAATAACCGCCTTCATCTTTCTTTGTAAAGAAGTCATCAAAGTTTGCTTTATTTCCATTTTTCTTACCATCATAAGTATATCCGTAATAATCTACGTAGTTGCTTCCGTTATTTAAAAGCTCATCAGCCGAGAACATATCTAAACGGAACATATTAGGATCTAATGCATCAATGTCAATAAATTCTGTCTCAGCAGCACCAAGCTCTGTTCTCATTGATTCATCAAATTTGTATTGCCCGTCACTTACCAAGCGGTTAAAATCCACTTGAGCAAAGGTTCCGAAATATGAAACGATAGGGTTATTCACATCTAATTCCCGTATGTGAAAATTCATGTACTGACGAGCAATTGTCCATAATCCAACTGGAGAAACG
>JBIPLT010000240.1:0-4911 GCA_044368255.1 Flavobacteriales bacterium | reverse complement strand
TATCATTCATGAATTTAATGGTCAACCAGCTTGGGAAGAATACCTAAACAGATTAGGATTAAATTCAGAAGCAACTTGTGGAGACACTATTCCAATTGGTGCCCTAGGTGAAAAATTAAGTCCGGAACTGGCTAAAGAATACGGAAACGATCATATTCTTCGAGTAGTAACCAAACATGTGGGTAATGACATGTATTACGCCACCGAAATTAAAGAAGGCACTAAATTATGGTTAACAAAAAGAGATGAAGATTTGATCTTCTCTGAAATGGATAGAATAGTAGGGGAAATAGATAAAAGAAATGCGGGTAAAAAACCAGTAGCCGTTTTTCATGCCGACTGCTTGGCAAGAGGTCGATTTTTATTTGATAGAATCATCAAGGAAGAATTGGTAAATCGCATGCAATTTCCGTTTTATGTTAACGGTGCCTGTCCGCCATGGTTGGGAATGTATGGGTTTGGTGAATTTGCACGATTGGGAGGCAAAAACGAATACCATAATTACACAACAGCACTTTATGTCCTATACAGATAATTTGTTGAATACGTAGAATTATAATGAGTAATACACCTGTTGAATATGAGAAGTTGTTGAAAGAATATCAGCAACTTCAACTTCGTGTTACCCAGTTTTCAAATGTTGAACAAGAGTTAATCAACACGCGCGACAGACTTGATCAGGAGTTGGTATTGTATAAGCGATTAAACCGCTTTAATACCGATGCACTTAAAGATATTCCTTACGAAAAATTATTACAACTCGGAGTAGAGGCGATAGTTGATATTTTAGAAACGGAATCGTCGATTGTGTATATTCAAAAAAAAGAAAGAGAGAGCGAAGAGGATGTTTTACATCGTTTTCATTGCGAAGGATTGGGAATTGATAAGTCGTTGCTTGAAAGCACGGAAGCCGAAATCATCGCGCTATCGGAAGACTTGTCACCAAACAAGGCTCATTTTCTGACCACAGAAAAATTACAGAATTATTCTTTTTTCGATAAATTTTCGAGGGGTCTTTTTTTTCATTTTGAAGACCAAGAACTGGGAATAAAAGGTTTTTTCTTAGGGCTTATCAGTAAAGAGCATGACCCCATTTATAAATCGATTCATAGCCGGCAAGAAACCATTTTCACGGTTTTTGCTCAGCAGTTTCTTTCTTTAATTTCTAACCGCAAAAAAAGCAAGAAAATAAAAGCTCAATTTGATCAAATTGAGAGGTCTGAAAGAGAGATGAAAAAACTTTCATTAATTGCAACAAAAACGGTTAATGGTGTTATTATATCTGATTCTTATGGCAGAATAGAATGGATTAATGAAGGCTTTACAAAAATTACCGGTTACACACTGGAAGAAGTGAGAGGTAAAAAACCAAAGGATTTTCTACAAGGGCCCAATTCTCAAAAAGAAACATTAATCACGATACGTGAAGCACTTCAAAAAAAGAATTCAGTAGATGTTACCCTAATAAACTACACTAAAAAGAAAGAACCTTATTACAATCAGCTTCAGATTACCCCTGTTTTTGACAATGAAGGAAATCATATACATTTTATTGCTTTACAGCGTGACATTACTTCAGAAATAAACTCCCGTCAGGAAATTTTAAATATCAACTCAAGATTTGAGCTCATCACGAAAAAAGCAAAAATGGGTATTTGGGAGCTGGATGTAGTAAATGATAAGGCGATTTGGAATGACATACAATACCAAATTTATGGAGCTGAAAGAAGAAATTTAGGCAAAGATTTTTTCTCTTACTGGTCTTCATTTCTCCATGCTGAAGATAAAGAGCGCGTAATAAAAAAAGCGAACGATTTTTTACAATCTCAAGAGGAAATACTGGAAGACGAATTTAAAATCATGAGAGGTGATGACGGTGAAGTAAGAACACTAAAGACCTTATTGATTTCTGAACGCTCAGCCTATGGAAAGCTTCTACGTGTTGTAGGAACTACCACTGACATTACCGATATTAAGCAGTTCGAAAATAGTTTGATTCTTAAAAACGAAGAGTTGAAAAAAATCAATGCAGAACTAGATAATTTTGTTTATAGCGTTTCGCATGACTTACGATCACCGTTATTATCAGTAAAAGGAATATTATCACTGGTGTTTAAATCGGGAACTTTAAATGAAAAAAATACTAGTTTATTAAAAATGGCAGAGACCTCTGTTTTAAAGCTTGATGATACGATACAGGAAATTCTGGAGTACTCTAGAAATTCTCGATTAGAAGTGGTTTCTGAAAAAATTCAAATTAAAAATCTCGTGCAGTCCATTTATGATGATTTGAAATATTCCACTTCTGATAAAATAAATTGCTTAATAGAAGTTAACGGTGTTGAAGAAATTATATCGGACGCTTCTAGAATTAAAATTTTATTAAGCAATATTATAGGCAACTCGTTCAAATATCACAGAAATAATATCGACAACCCCTTCATTAAATTTGAATTATTCAGAGAGGAAAACCATATTGTGATGAAAATATCCGACAACGGCGAAGGAATCGCTGAAAAGAACATAGACCACATTTTTAATATGTTTTACAGGGCTTCTAACAAAGTTGCTGGAACTGGTTTAGGATTGTATATTTGTAAAGAAATTATAAATAAAATAAATGGCAGTATTAGCGTAAGTTCCAAAATCAATCAGGGAACAACGTTTACCATTTATTTGCCCATTAAACCAGTAAATTAAGCTCATTATGAAAAAATATTTGCTTATTGATGATGAAGAGATTTTTAATTTTATTCATAGTGAGATAATTTACAACTTGAGTTCTGAAGCAGAGGTTTTATCCTACACTTCAGCAGCGGAGGCCTTGGATTATTTGAAAGCTTGTATGCTTAACAATGAAAAATGGCCAGATTATATTTTCCTTGATATTCGTATGCCGGAGATGAATGGATTTGAGTTCCTCGATCAGCTAAATGAATTTAATTCCAGCCGTTTTGATAATACTAAAGTTTATATGCTCTCGTCTTCTCTGGACGATCGAGATGTTGAACTAGCGCTCTCCTATCCTTTTGTTAAAGGATTCAGAGAAAAACCTCTCTCCGATTCTATCCTAAGCGAAATTTAAAATATTACTGGGGAAGAATAAGTTTTACTTGAATACTATTAAAAATATTTTGTAGGTGGCCGAAATTGATTTGATTGAAGAACAAAATGGCATCTTGAATACTTATGAAATAAAATGCAAAGAAAATAAAATGAAATTTCGGTATTTATTTTTGGAGGCATAGCCTGTAAACACCACAAGTATTATTCATCCAGATAATTTTTCAAAATTTATCTCGAAATAATAAATCCTTTTTAAAAAAATAAATCATTCATTGTTTCAAAATGACTAAAATATTTATACTGTTCTATTAAAATTCAATATTTTTTGCTAAAATAAGTTATTTTTACCCACTAAATGAAACAAAAGCTATCGCATTTTGCGATAGGTTACATAAAGCATAAATCGATGGCCAAAAAATCAAATAAAATAAACATTATACCACAGGAAGTTTTGATTAGTAAAATATATTTTTTGCGAGAACAAAAAGTAATGTTGGATAGGGATTTAGCTATTTTGTATGGAGTAAAATCTATTCGATTAAGAGAACAGGTTAAACGAAATATCTCAAGATTTCCAAATCATTTCATGTTTCAATTAACCGAACATGAGGTAGAAATTATGGTATCGCAAAATGCGATACCATCCAAACAACACCTTGGGGGAACACTACCCTATGCTTTTACGGAACATGGTGTTTTGATGCTGGCTAATGTTTTAAAAAGTGAACGTGCCATTGAGGTAAGTATTCGAATCATAGAATTATTCGTGAAACTTCGAGAAATGCTAGTCACAAATGTTGAATTGAAACTAGAGATAGAGCGAATTAAAAAGAAAATTTCAAATCATGATAAAAACATAGAAATAGTATTTAGATATTTTGATGAATTAGTAGATAAAAAAACAAATGATAGAAAATTAATTGGTTATAAAATACCTAAGAAAAAAAAATAAATTAGTTAAATGTGGTACCTCCTTGCCCCTTTCCGTTTACTCTATAAAATCTATTTCGCCATCGTTTTCATTGTGATCGGAATATTGATTTATCCCATTTTTAAAATTTTAGTGCAACGAAAAGAATGGAATTCTATCACCCTTTTTCTTCAAAAATATTTATATGTTAGTTTACTTCAAATTTTCTTTTTCATTTGGATTCGTACGAAAGGAAAAAATAAATTACCCAAAACTGCAGGAGTAATTGTTGCTAATCATACTTCGTTTTTTGATATTGTGGCTTCCTATCGCGCTTTTGATAAGCGCAAATTTGTTTTTTTAGCGAAATATGAAATTCGAAAAATGCCTTTTGTAGCCACTTTTTTCAAGAATGATCATCTAAATATTACTGTAGAAAGAGGTAACAAAGCGGATGCTGCATTGGCTTTAGAAAAAATGGGCAAACGTATAGATGAAGGCTATCATGCGGTGATTTATCCAGAAGGAACTCGTTCCAAATATGCTCCTGTGATGCGAGATTTTAAAACAGGCGCTTTTCGTTTAGCTATACAAAAACAAGTAGCGATTATTCCAGTAACATACCTCGACAATTGGCAGGTTTTAGGAGATTTAGGAAAACTATGGGGATGGGCGCGCCCAGGCATTACTCGAGTAGTGATTCATGATCCTATCGAAACAAAAGGCATGACTGAAGAAGATTTATTACCTTTGATGCAACGAGTGCGAACCATTATTGAAAATGAAATGAAAAAAGCGCATCCAAAATATTTTAAAGAATCATGAGTGTAGATATCAAAACCGTAGAAAAATTAGCTGACTTATCAAAATTAGAATTTGATGAAGCCTCCAAAAAAGAGTTGGTGAATGATTTGAATCGTATTCTCGGTTTCATT
>JBIPLT010000258.1:0-4345 GCA_044368255.1 Flavobacteriales bacterium | reverse complement strand
CTCTGATCTACATGAATGATGAAAAAAATTCTTTCCGTGAGGACGAAGATAAAATTGACATCACCCAAGACCAAGCTTTGAAAAATGCACCTGATAAAGATTCGGATTATTTTAGAGTGCCGAAGGTGTTGAGTAAGTAGAGATTCAAGATTTAAGATTCAAAATTTAAGATTCGAGATTCATCCTTCGATACGCTTCGAAGACTCCGCTACTCAGGATGACGGTTGCGCTTCGAAGATTCGGTAACTCCTTTCGTTCGTGAAAAAGTTCTCAGGGTGACAGATTGAAAATTCATCCTTCGATACGGATTTCGAAGACTCAATCCTACTCAGGATGACCGTTGCGCTTCGAAGACTCAGCTACTCAGGTTGACAAATTCGAGATTTAAGATTCGAGATTCGAACTAAAAACTTCAATTAATTTTTTTGAAATAGACTTTTCGGGTTGAGAATATTTTTCATACATTTGACTATTGACTATCAATAGTCAAATATATATGAGTACTGAAAAACAAATCATTAAGCTCTTCTCAGCCTGCCAAGAACTCACAGTCAAGCAGCTCGTGGACGACACTGGAGCATCTAAACAAATGGTTCATTTAGTTTTAAATAAACTATTAGCTGCCGATAGAATTGAAAAATTAGGTCGGGCACCCAAAACTATTTATCGCTGGATTACCGAACGACATTATGTAAGTGAGGCCTCTGAAATTTATTTACCTGAAATGGATTTCCTGAAAAAACATTTTCTATTGGTAGATGCAACTGGAAAAATTTTGGAGGGGTGGCCAGCCATTGAATATTGGTGTAATCAAAGAAATTTGCCACACAAAAAAACGGTGGATGAATTTATAAGCACGAAAAAAAAATATTTATCCTATTTCAATATTCATGGTTATATCAATGGAAATGAAAAACTAAAAACAACCAAAGGTTACGATAAAATTTATCTTGATCATCTATTTTATCTAGATTTCTATGCAATAGAAAGATTTGGAAAAACAAGATTGGGAACACTACTCCATTATGCCAAACAAGGACAAAGTAAATATTTAATGAAAATAATGATGCAAGAAATTGCAGATAGAATTGTTGAATTTGTAGAAAAACAAAAAGCAGATGCCATTGGATTTGTTCCTCCAACCATTCGAAGAGAAGTGCAAATCATGAAATTCATTCAAGCAAATTTGAAAATAAATCTTCCTATAGTAGAAATAAAAAAAATAAGCGGATTAATACCCGTTCCACAAAAATCTCTTTCTAAATTAGAAGAAAGAATTGCGAACGCTGATAATACTTTTGCCATCACTGAAAGAAAACAATTCAAACATGTGATTCTAATTGATGATGCGGTAGGTTCAGGCTCTACATTAAATCAAATTTCAAAAAAACTGAAAGCAAAAAAGACCGCTAAAAAAATTACTGCATTAGCAATTGTAGGAAGTTTCAAAGGATTTGATGTGGTGACAGATGTGTGATAGAAAAAATGATAATCAAGTTGGAATAGATTAATTGGTTAGAAGGTTCGAATGTTCAAAAGTTCAAAAGTTCAAAAGTAAAAAAGTAAAAAACTTCCTATTTATCTTTTAAATTCCTTTTCTTCCAATAGAAAGTGAAGAAATACCAGTAGAAAATACTGATAAATGAAATCACAGAAACAATAACAACTTGTCTGACATTGTCCGGATTATGAATCATCAAAATCGGAAATATTAAACCGATCAAAGAAAGTTTTGTGACAATTTCTTTAAAATTCAAAATTAGATCCAAAAAAAGTGTAAAAATAAAACTCAATGCCGAATAAAAAACCATTGGTAAAAGCAATAATTGATATGCCTGATTCCAATGAATCTGATTAAAATAAGTATCATAAAGAATATACTGGGTCAAGATAAAACAAACAAATTGCCCGAGAATTAAGACAAAGAGAAGAAAATAATATACTGCCTTTTTATAATCCATATTTAATCATTTATTCGGAGTATTTCGATTCGTTTTGATTTTAACTGACCTTCGATAAGCCTCGAAGACTAGATTACTCATTTCAGTCGTGAAGAAGTTATCAGGATGACTGAGCTATTTAGGTATTTCCACATTAGCTAATTCGCTAATCGAATAATCCGCTAATCAAATCTTCCCCTTCTTAATCTCCTCCACCACTCCCGGATCTAAAAGTGTAGATGTATCTCCCAAATTTCCTAATTCTCCCTCTGCAATTTTGCGTAAAATCCTTCTCATAATTTTTCCACTTCTTGTTTTTGGTAATCCCGAAACAATTTGAATTTTATCTGGTTTTGCAATCGGACCAATTTCTTTGTTCACCTCAGCAGTGATTTCTTTTCTTAAAATTTCATCATTCGCAATTTTTTCTGTGGCGATAACATAAGCGTAAATTCCTTGCCCTTTTATTTCATGCGGATAACCTACCACTGCGCTTTCTACAATGAGCGGATGTTGATTAATAGCTGATTCTACTTCCGCTGTTCCAATACGATGACCAGAAACATTAATCACATCATCTACTCTTCCTGTGATGCGATAATAACCATCTTCATCACGTTTGCATCCATCACCCGTGAAATATAAATTTTTATAGGTAGCGAAATAATTTTGTCTACATCTTTCATGATCTCCATAGGTAGTTCTGATGATTGAAGGCCAAGGAAATTTGATACAAAGATTTCCCTCTACACCATTTCCTACAATTTCATTTCCCTTATCATCCACTAATATTGGTTGTATTCCTGGTAATGGTAAAGTAGCAAATCCTGGTTTTGTTTTTGTTAATCCAGCAATAGGAGAAATCAATATTCCACCTGTTTCGGTTTGCCACCACGTATCAACAATCGGACAATTATTTTTTCCAATGTTGGTGTCGTACCAATGCCAAGCTTCTTCGTTGATAGGTTCACCAACGCTTCCCAATACACGAAGTGAATTTAATTGATACGGTTTCACAAAATCTAATCCTGCTGCCTCTAATGCACGAATAGCAGTTGGTGCTGTATAAAAAATATTCACTTGATGTTTATCAATCACCTTCCAAAACCTTCCAGCATCAGGATAGGTTGGAATACCTTCAAAAATCACTCCTGTTGCACCTTCTATTAACGGACCATATACGATATAGGAATGACCGGTAATCCATCCTACATCGGCTGTGCACCAATAAATATCAGCCCCCTCCTGCTCCCCCAAAGGGGGAGAGGAAGACTCGACACTATTAAAAGTGCTTGTCTTTTCTTGTCCTCCCCCTTCGAGAGAGTTAGAGGGAGCCGCATTTCTATATTGAAAAACATTTCTAAATGTATAAGAAGTAAAAACAGCATAACCTCCACAAGTATGAACCACCCCTTTTGGTTTTCCAGTAGAACCAGAAGTATACAGAATGAAAAGCATGTCTTCACTATCCATTTCTTCTGCATCACAAATATCACTTACGGTTTTCATTTCTTCGTTCCACCAATAATCTCTGCCTGATATGAAATTTTTCCCGATAGCTATAGGGATCGTTTTTGTTCTCTCATAAACAATTACTTTTTTCACCGAGGGACAATTTTCCAAAGCTTCGTCTACTACTTCTTTCAATGGAATTTCTTTTGCTCCACGATAAGCTCCATCTGCAGTTACTACCATATTACAATCACAATCTTGAATTCTACCTGCTAAAGATGAAGAAGAAAATCCACCAAAAACTACATTGTGAATAGCACCGATTCTTGCACATGCTAACATGGCAATTACGGCTTCGGGAATCATGGGCATATAAATACAAATACGATCTCCTTTTTTGGCTCCATGCTTTTTTAAAACGTTCGCAAATCGACAAACTTCAGAGTGTAATTCTTTATAAGTAATTTTTCTAGAAACTTCATTTACATCGTTCGCTTCAAAAATATAGGCAATTTTACCCCCGTTTTTTTCGAGATGCCTATCTAAACAATTTTCGGTAATGTTCATTTTTCCATTAATGAACCATCGGGTATCGGCTGTTTCAAAATTCCAATCCAGGACTTTATCCCATTTTTTTCTCCATTGTAGATTTCCGGCAATTTCTGCCCAAAAACCTTCGGGATCTTTTACACTTTTATCATAAACTTTTTGATATTCTTCGAAGGAGGAAATTTTTGACTGCATAAAATTCGGTTTGGTTCTAAATTAAGAATAATTTTAATTACAGGTGGGGAATTTATGGCTGAAGCCAAATATGGAATTTGATTTTTGTCAATCGGCTAAAGCCGATTGCTGAGCCAATTGTCATTTTAGGAAGGTAAGTTGCCTAAGCGGTCGGTGTGCAAGCAAGTGCGTTCCCGATAGCCATCGGGAGAAGGCATAAAAAAGCCCCG
>JBIPLT010000115.1:0-9299 GCA_044368255.1 Flavobacteriales bacterium | reverse complement strand
TTTCTACTCGCCACTATATTTCCACTCACATCTTTGATAGTCCAAGCATTTTCGGTAGGATAATTATTTGTTTTAAATACAATCACAAAATTATCGGCATACATATCAGGTAAATTGAAATGCGTTTGATAGGTATTATTATCCGAATATTGATCGGTTCCTCCATTGGGCAATGACAACGTAGCAGAAAAATTATTCGATCCATCTCCTACCCAAAAAGCTCCGTTAGAAACCGGTAAAGTAACTTCTGCAGTTTCTAAAAAATCTAGATTGCCCGACCAATTATATGTTTCCATTGTTCCACCTGATACTTGATAAGAAATCGTACAAGAAGTAAGAGGTGTTACACTATTATTTCGAATAATCACTTTGGGTCCAAAGCAAATTGGATTTTTTCTTTTTTGATAATCCCAATCATTCGGGCGTACCACATCATAAATTTCTGCATCCAAAGAAAAATTAGGAGCTGAATATTCAATCAAATGCATAGCCGTCATATAATTTCCTCCACCCATTGCTAAATTGGAAGTTGGTACAGGAGTGATATCGTAATCTAAAGTTATTTGTCCGTTCTGAATATAATTGGTTAATCTGAATTCATTTTCTTGTACTACATCACCTGGACACCAACCTTCACGTTGTCCTGGCCAAGTTCCTCCTTGAGGAAAAACTGGATTTTCGGCACAATCATCTCTCCAAATATGCCAGTTGGCTGCTGCAGTTCCATTGGCTGTTAAATAATGTGTATTGTCTTTCCATTCGCAGCAATGTGGGTATTGGCCGTTATTACTATTATGACCATGTCCAGTTAAACGTGTTTTCAATTTAATTTCATCTGTTGCAGAATTCAAAGTAACTAGATTAGAAGAAAGATTTACATCATTATCCAAATTTGCATAAGAATAACTGGCAACACCTTTGTTCCATAACTGATCTACTTGAATTACATCAGCAGGAGGAGTTCCTTCAATCATAATGAATTTCATATCTATCAATTCTTGCGTATTTCCTGCAGATAGTTCTACTGAATCATGAAATAAGTTGGCATAATCGGTAATATCATATCTCCATTCAAAACCATTCGGGCCTAAACTGAGATTAATTCCATACGGAGTAATAAATCTACCAATTTCAATGTCTTCTAGAATTTCGAAAGGTTTACCGTAATAATTTAATGTGTCATTTACATATTCTGTTCCTCCCGAAATTAGCAGAGAATCGGATTTAATACCATTGGTAAATTCATAAGAATATCCAGGTTCCCATCCCAAAATCGTATCATATCCTTCCACTTCATTTCCATTTACTTGATAATATATCAATGATAATTCTTCTTGTAATAAAGAATCAGTGATAACTAAAGTATCATAATGAGAAGTATAATTTCCTCTAACAAAAATAGTTTTAGGACGAGAAGTGGTTAATTGATTCCATTGCGATAATTCGGTTGCATCATATTTTCTTCGAGAAGGCATTCCCATTAAATAAGCAGGAAGCGATGGATTCACTTCATTCACGCATTCGGCTCCACTATTTTCTTCAAAAGAATAGTAGTAAAGTAAATTGGAATAAAAGGGATGAGAAGCGTCAATATGTTTGTTCATCCAATTTGAAATATCAACTGCAGAAAGTTCTTCGTTAAAGACACAAAATTCATCTATTTTACCATGGTAGCCATAGGTGCTAAAAAAATTTGCTCCTATTTTAAACTCATCCATTCCAACCATTGTTTTTGTCATTCCGGTTCCTGAATGCCATTGCGCCCCGTTTAAATAAATTTTCATATCGCCAGTTGTTGCATTTTTAGTAAATGCCCAATGATTCCACTTGCCTTCATAATCGACTGTATTGGCCAATTTATCAATTCGATCATAAGAACCTGTTTCAGGGTCCACGCCTGCATCCCAATATACACGTCCATTACTCCAAGGTAAATGTGAATTTAAAACTCGTTGATTGGCTGAATTCACTCCTTCGAAAATAGTTCCGTTTTCGGGTTGAGAAGCTGGATCACCATACATCCAAAAAGAAACAGTCACTTCATCCGAAACATTGGAGAATCCTGAAGGAGAAACATCCACATATTTATTTCCGGTGAATTCAAGATATTGTTGAGATAGTGTATCTGAAATAATTCCTGCATTATAAGATTGAACATCGGAGGTAACTGTATGATTAGTTCCATTTGTTGAATTTTCATAGGAGAATTCAACCAATATATTAGACGTTCCGTTCCAAGTAATGGGTGAAATAAAATCAATATTATTCAATCCAGTTGAGGCAAAAACCAATGGAGAATAAAAAACAGTTGTCCAGCCGCTTCCATTATCAAAAGCGGTTATAGAAGTATTAGAAACCTGTTTTATTCTTATTCTGAAATTAGTAAAATCAGAACCAAGATTAGTGATATCAAAACGCAAACGATTAATCGATCCTGCTGTTAAACCAGAAGCGGTGAGCTCAGTTGCTTTATATAAAAATTGTGCTCGTTGCGTATGGTTAGAAGCGGCAAACGGAAAATTCATCGTAGATGCACCAGAACCTACAACGAAATCAGATTCACTGTTAATGGCATCATAAACCATTTGATATTGGTTAGAATGATAATAATTGTAAATAGGACTTGAAACCAAATTAAATGTATCGGGCGATAAAGTTCCAATCTTAAACCAAGGATGAGTTACAGCCGTTGAATCGAATAATCCAGTATGTTGATGAACGAAAGCATAGGTGAGATAATCCCATTCTCCGCAAGGATATTGATCCCAAGTAGTAGCAGCATCGCATTTAAGCGTATAGGATAAAATAATTTTTCTCCAATCATTTGTGGTATCTGGAAAGACATACGTACCTCTACGTTTAGTAATATCTGAAAAAGTCAACGTTTGAATAACAGTGGTATCTTGCGCTTTTAGAATTTGCACACTCACCAACAGAAACAGTAAAATGGATGATTTTTTCATACTCTAAATATTTGAATCAAATTTAGAGTTTTAAATCGATTTATTACTTATGAGATTATGCAAGAAATGATTGACTATTGAAAACTTAATTATTGAGCAAAAACACTTCCGCCCCAGATTTCTGTCTTCATTCCTTTTTTATCGAGAAAATCTTTTAATAAAGTTTGAACAGAAAGACCATTTTTGGTATAAATACCTGCTACTAAAACTTTAGGTTTATCAGAAAGTATTTGGCTCATTCCCTCTAACGCTTCCAGTTCCACTCCATTTAATTGAATTCGAATAAAATCAATTTTAGAGATGCCATTTTCTTTGAGCATATCATCAATGGTATCGGCTTGTACCTCTATGAAATTATCTGTTGCAACCACTTCTTGCGTGATACTTCCAATCTGTTTTCCCTCGCGATAAAATTTAATTTTTGTGGATGTATTCCAAACCGCTTTGTTAATGAGAATAACATTTTTCAAATGATTCGCTTCTACATTTCGCTTGATAATTTCGTAATTCTCAGGAACTGCTTCGATGGCAATTACTTTTCCCGATTCACCAACGAGTTCTGAAGCTTTTAGCACATAAAAACCAATATAAGCACCCGCTTCTACAACGACTTCACCTGGTTTCAAGTCGTAATATTTTCCTGAGGCATGAATTTCCTTCTCTGTTTTTGGGCCTGTATATCGCTTAATAATATCTTGCGCAACATTAATCGCGTCCTCACATAAAACCTTTTTAATATCAGCAGAAATAAATTTACGATACAAAACACGTTGCACTTCATCTGGAAAATGAGAAAAAAATTTCTTTCCATCCACAAGTTTTATAAAAGGCAAACCGTCTTCTACTCCACTGCTTTGAATTTTCAATTCAGAAATACGTTGATAATATTCTTCCTTTTTACGCTTCCAAGCTTTAAGATAGGCGGGAGTTATTTTTTTGAGTAATCCAGCCATTATTTATTTTTGACAATAATAAACTTCCTCATTCAATGGTAATCTTAGTTTTTGTGATTCGGTAATTGGAATTTCAGAAGCTATTTTATCACAGGTCACTTTAAATCCTGCTGCTGCTAATCTAGTTGGATAATCTAATCCGTATAATCTTACATGATCCTTTTGCCAGAAATGTTTTTCACGCTCTTCTGGTGAAGTGATGTTTTTGTCTTCGTAGGTTTTTTCTCTTGTATAATCAATCGGCACTTGAAAAATTCCAAACCCACCGGGTTTCATTACGCGATACAATTCCGACATACATTTTTTATCGTCTTCAACATGTTCCAAAACATGATTACAGAAAACCACATCAAAAGAATGATCTTCGAAGGGTGCGTTATGCAAATCCATTTTGACATCTGCCAGAGGAGAAAATAAATCGGCAGTGGTATATTTTAAATTTTTCTGCTTGCGAAAAATCGAATAAAAACATTGCTCGGGAGCAATATGCAAAACCTTTAAATCATCTTTGAAAAAATTGGTTTTCTTCTGTAAAAAAAGCCACATCAAACGATGTCGTTCTAATGTTAAACAATTCGGACAAAGCACATTTTCTCTATGATGACCTTCGGCTCCGTATGACAAAAATTTTCTAAAATTTTTATTACAAACATTGCATTTCACTTTATTTCCTTTGTAAATGATAGGCGCAAACCAACGAAATACATAACTCAAACGTATCAACAACGGTCGAGGTAATTTATTCAATAAAAATCTATATAGTTTTTTCATTTAGATAATTACTAATCCTTTTTTCTTCAACGCTTCTTCTACAAAATCAAAAGTGGAAAGAATATCTGCCTCTCCATTTACCAATGCCACATCGTGTTCGAAATGCGCAGAAGGCTTTCCATCAGCGGTAACAATTGTCCAACCATCTTTCAATTGCTTTACGTTTTTTGTACCCATATTAATCATTGGTTCTATTGCTAAAACCAAACCTTCATACATTTTCGGACCATACCCTTTTCTTCCGTAATTCGGCACTTGTGGATCTTCGTGCAATTCTTTTCCAACACCATGACCTACTAATTCTCTTACTACTCCATAACCATTTTTCTCGGCATGAATTTGTATAGCTGCACTCAAATCACCAATACGATTTCCAGCCTTCACTTGATCAATTCCAACATATAAACACTCTTTCGTAACACGCAACAATTTTTTTACCTCTTCTGAAACTTCACCTACAGGAAAAGTGTAGGCATGATCACCTACAAAACCATTTAATTTTGCACCACAATCCACCGAAATAATGTCTCCTTCTTTTAGTGGAATATCATTACAAAAACCATGAACCACTTGCTCATTTCTCGACATACAAAGGGTAAATGGAAATCCATGATAACCTTTAAAAACAGGAACTCCACCATTGTCACGAATGAATTCTTCGGCTATTTTATCCAATTCTAAAGTGGTTACACCCGGTTCAATTTTTTCTGCCATTAATCCAAGCGTACGCGAAACCAATTGCGCTGCTTTGCGCATTAATTCAATTTCTTCGGGTGTTTTATAAAAAATCGCCATTATAAAAATTTAGAGGATAACACTTTTAGGTTTTCGTCTAGTTGATATTCTTTTGGTTGTCCGGTAGGAATTTCTACTTCTAATATTTCTTCTGGATTTAATTTTTCTAAAAACATTATCAACGCACGTAAACTATTTCCATGAGCAGCGATAATTATATTTTTTCCCGCTTTTAATTTCGGAACAATTTCTTTTTCAAAATAAGGCAAAACACGAGCTAAAGTATCTTTCAAACTTTCTCCATTTGGTGGAGCGATATCAAAACTTCTTCTCCAAATAAGCACTTGTTCATCACCATATTTTTCGGCTGTCTCTGCTTTGTTGGCTCCTTGTAAATCGCCATAATGACGTTCATTCAAGGCTTCATTTTTTATGACTTCTAAATTGGTTTGCTTGGTAGTTTCCAAAATAATTTGAAGCGTTCGTTGTGCTCTTTTCAAATTGGAAGTATAAGCCAAATCGAATTTATAATTCTTTAATTTTTCTCCGGCATTTTTTGCTTCTTCTTCACCTTTTGCAGTGATATCCACATCCACCCAACCTGTAAATCTATTTTCGAGATTCCAAGCAGACTGTCCGTGGCGTACTATAACTAATAAAGACATAATTTTTCGTTTATTATTTTTGGTTTTTCGTTAATTGGCTAATTACATCATTCGCTAATTCGCTAATCATTTTTGCATTTTGATAAACTCCTTTGTGAAATGATAAAGCAATCTCACTCCAACTCCTGTTCCCCCTTTGAGACGATAATCTTTCTCTGTAGATAAAAAAGCGGGACCTGCAATATCGATATGTAGCCAATTATAATCTGTAAAATGTTCTAAAAATTTTGCAGCAGTTATTGCTCCTCCTGTTGCTCCTCCGATATTTTTCAAGTCAGCAATATCTGATTTTAAAAGTTCATCGTACTCTCTCCAAAAAGGCATTTCAGCCAAACGTTCATACACTTCATCGCCCGAATTTACCAATGTAGATTTGTATTTTTTATCGTTACCTAGCAATGCACTTCCATAAGGGCCAGTAATGGCTGCAGCGGCTCCTGTGAGAGTAGCTAAATCAATTACTAATTCGGGTTTATATTTTTTTGCAAAACTCAATGCATCGGCCAAAATTAATCTTCCTTCGGCATCTGTATTTTGAATTTCAACAGTTGTTCCATTATGCATCGTAATAATATCGTCTTGCACCAACGCGTTTAATCCAATACGATTATCTGTTGCAGGAATTAATCCGATTGCATAAACCGGTAATTTATTCAATGATAAAGCCGATAAAGTTCCCACTACTGCAGAGGCTCCTGCCATATCACATTTCATGGTTCCCATAGAACCAGAAATTTTTAAATTATATCCGCCCGTATCGTAAACCACACCCTTTCCAACAAAAATTAATGGTTTTGTATTAACAGCATTTGCTGGATGATAAGTGAGAATATTAAATGTAGGAGGATCGATACTTCCGCGATTTACTCCCAATAAACCGCCCATATTTAACGCTTCTATTTGTTGTTTGTTGAGTACTTCTACATCAAAACCACAATGAGCACCTTGTTCTTTTATTGCTTTTGATAATCCTTCGGCATTTAAAGAAATTACAGGTTCGTTGACTAAATCACGAGAAGTTTTTACTGCCGTAAAATTAAAATTCAATTCTGAAATTTCTTTTGAAGAAATAGCACCTTCTTCAATTTGTAATTCTCTTAGTGTATTAAATGCTTTCTTCGATTTATAATTTAAAAATTGATAATTAGAAAGCGCCATTCCTTCTAAAAATGCATAAGTATCTTTTGCACTTAACGCTTTTTTTATTCCTGCTAAAGAAACAATTTCACCTTTATGCGCATTTAATAGTTTACATAAACGAGCACCGGCTGCACGTGCATTTTCCAATTTATAAGAATGATCTTTCTCTTTATTCACCCAAGAGACCACAATATTTTTGGAATCACCTTCATAAAAAGTATTGATTTCTATTTTTTCGCCTTCCAATTTTTCTCGGATTAATTTTGCGAATGAACTCAATTCACGGAATGCCGAAATTTGAGATTTATCAGAAATTAAATAAACATTAACGTTCGATTTCTGACGTTGTTTGTAGGAAGATATTTTTAGCATTCGGTATATTTTATTGTAAAGATAAGAAGTACATCACGTAAAATGAAAAAAGGAGGCCAAAAAGCCTCCTTTTCTTTATCTTAAAACAGAAATTACTTAGTTGCTGGAGCAAATAAAGCATTCAAAGCGGAAGTGTGAGCGTCGATTCTAGCCCATCCGTTAGAGATGGTATTCATTGCATCAGTCTTGAATTTGAATTGCTCAGTAAAACCTTCAACACGTGGAAGAATTTTCTCCTCATCTGCTTCGCCTTTTTCGATAGAAGTCATTACAGCAGTAAAATCTTCTGTTATTGTTCCCCAAGTTTCTTTTTCTCCATTTAAAATATATTTCCAATTAGCTACTTGTTCATTTAATGCATCTAGAGAATCAATCAAAGAAATTGCCTGAGCTTGGATATCTTTTTTTGCTTTTCCGGCTACTGTTTTCATACTGTCGAGGAAAGCAGATTGCTTATCAACATCATAAGATGACAATGCCCCATCAATTTCTGTGATCTTCGCATCAACAACCGACCAATTTGATCTTAATCCTTCAAATTTTTCTTTTGTTTCAGCAGAGACTTCTTTTTTCTCTTCTTTTTTCTCTTCAGTTTTTTCACCACCGCAAGCGGTCATTAATAATGCAGCAAATCCAGCTGCAAGGAAAAACATTTTTTTCATGGATAAATTTAATTTAGGTTTTTAATTGGGTGCAAAATTAGAAATAGGAATCAAACTTAAAAAGTTGTTGAAAAATTAAATTATGTTAAAAAGTGCATGAATGGCTTGACTCACATTTTTATGTACATCTACAATGCTTCCTTCCATCATATAACAGGGTGCCGTTATGATTTTCAAATCTTTATCCATCATTATCTCATCTATCTGACGCATTTCAGCTATAGCTCCAGTTTTTTCAATTCCCGCTGAAATAGCCGAAATATCATAAGGAGATTTAGCCTTGGTAGTTCCAACGGTTAGTTTAGATTTTATTCCTTCTCCTTCTAAAGCTTTAGCAATTACAGTTGGCCCCATGCAAAGTCCAACCAAGGGCTTTCCAGATTTTACCATTTGAAGAATGGCAGATTTTAGATCTGGCAAAATATCGCCTTCTGGTCCATTAAATGCCCATTTGGTTAAATTTTTGGCTGCACCGAAACCTCCAGGAATTACTAATGCATCATAATCTTTAAACTCAAATTCAGATAGTGACTTTACTTCTCCTCGAGCAATTCTTGCCGCTTCAATTTTTATATTACGAGTATCTTTCATCTCTTCTCCGGTGAGATGATTGATGACATGATGTTGATTGATATCTGGAGCAAAACATTGGTAAGAAGCTCCTTCAGCAGCTATTTCTAAAAGTGTAAAAACCACTTCTTGAATTTCACTTCCATCGTAAACACCACAACCGGAAAGAATAACTGCTACTTTTTTCATAGGGGAATGAAGATTGTTAAAAGTTCAAGGTTCAAAGTTTAATGAAGAAGTAACCTTGAACATTAAACTTTAAACCTACAACAAGAATTTATTTAACCGCGTTTGCGTATCTCTCCGCTACAGCCGTCCAATTTATCACATTCCATATAGCAGCTAAATAATCCGGACGTTTATTCTGATATTTCAAATAATAAGCATGTTCCCAAACATCAATTCCGAGAATTGGTGTTCCTTTTACTTCAGCAATATCCATCAATGGATTATCTTGATTTGGTGTAG
>JBIPLT010000343.1:0-2883 GCA_044368255.1 Flavobacteriales bacterium | reverse complement strand
ATGAAAATGATTTCATCCAAAAAGTGCACCATCATTTTTTTATTCATCATGCCGAAACTACAGGTTGCAGCATTTATTTCGAGCATCCGATTTCTGGAAATGAGTTTGATCAAAATGTTTACGAAGGAATTATTCGCTACGAATTATATTTACGATATTATAAAAATTCTCTAGAGTACTGCGGATTTCCGTTTGCTTTTCATACGATTGGTTCTTCGATGGCCACACGTTCTTCAGCTTATCAAAAATGTGGCGGCATGAATAAGCGAAAGGCTGGAGAAGATTTTTATTTTCTTCAAAAATTAATTGAGTTAGGAAATTTTTCGGAATTGAATTCAACCAAAGTAGTTCCATCACCTCGACCTTCGCATCGCGTTCCGTTTGGAACTGGAAGATCTGTTTCAGAATGGTTGAGTCAAGATAATTTAAGTTGGCCCGTTTATTCTATTTCCATTTTTGATTCTTTAAAAATATTCAATGATCAAATTAAAAAATTATATTCGAATGATTTCGATAACTTATTGAACTTGCATCCGTTATTAATTTTATTTTTAAAACAGAATAAGGTGGAGGCAAAGATTTTGGAGATTAGAAAAAATTCAACTTCGCTCGAAACCTTTATCAAAAGATTTTACTCTTGGTTCGATGCATTTTTGGTTCTTAAGGCTTCACATTTTTTGCGCGACAACGGAATGGGAACACAAGAGGTGAAAATTGCGTCTGATGAACTTTTAAACCGATTGAAAATAAAATCCGGGAGTTCGGTCAATGAACTTTTAGAGATTTATCGGAAAATAGATAGGGGAGAATAATCCATTTTCAAAACTTTCGTTTGTTTGGTTTTTTTGAATAGAATTGAAAATTTTATTCAAAAAAAAATCCCGCTCCAAAGGGCGGGATTGATGTAAGTGTAATCTTAATTACTTCTTAGCAGCTGGTTTCTTTGCAGCTACTTTTTTCTTAGCTGGAGCTTTCTTCTTAGGAGCAGCTGTTTTCTTAGCAGCTGGTTTCTTAGCAGCTACTTTTTTCTTAGCTGGAGCTTTTTTCTTAGCTGCTGGTTTCTTAGCTGCTACTTTTTTCTTTGCTACTGGTTTCTTAGCAGCTACTTTTTTCTTTGCTGCTGGTTTTTTTGCTGTTGCCATGTTGTTTAGATTTAAAGGGTTTGTTTAATGATGTAAAATTAGAACTTCTATTTTACTGAGGAAATATCTAAGTCTTATTTTATCCACTATACTTTGTGAAAAACTCCAACTCCAATAATTCATGTTTTTTAATCACTCCGCGAAGCCATTTTATTTTCGTTTGCAACTTCTCTTCTTCACTCATTTTCCAATTTACACTTGATGCATGCAAACGTTGAATTACACTATACACACTGAGTGATGCTGCAACAGAAATATTAAAACTTTCGGTGAATCCATGCATCGGAATTTTTACAAATCCATCTGCCATTTTCATCGCAGTTTCTGAAATTCCTTTGAGCTCTGTTCCGAAAACTAAAGCGGTCTTTTTGTTAATATCTACCTCTTCGATACTAATATCGTTCTCGTGCAAGCTCGTGCACAACACCGAATATCCTTCGCGTTTTAATTTATTTAAACACCATTCCGTATTATTTTCTTTGTGTCGATAATGCATCACATCAATCCATTTATCTGACCCAACCACCACATCTGGATTGAGATCAAAATGATTTTTGTTTTCGATGACATGTAAATCTTGAACACCAAAACATTCACATGTTCGAATTACAGCACTTGCATTTTGTGGCTGATAGATGTCTTCTAAAACTACAGTTAAGTGTCTTGTTCGTTTTTCTAAAACATCTTCCATTCGCTTTAATCTTGCAGGTAAAATGAATTCAGAAAAGAAATCAGCGAGTTGTTTTTGTTGATTAATCATTGATGTAAAAGTAGAGTAATTAACTGAAATTCATTCTTTCAAAAATAAATTTGATGAACATTGAACTTTTCAAATCTTGGAATGTACAGGTATTTAAATACCATTTTATGAAACGAATTTCACTTTTCCTATTTGGAGCATTTCTATTTTTTGTCCAAAATGAAGTTAAATCTCAGATGGCAATTACTTCCTCTTCTTTTGATCAAAGAAGGATGGCCGAAGATGTAAACTATAATTTAGAAGTCAAAAATTCATATGATGTAATCGGCATCGAGGTGGATGCTATCATCAAAGATCAAATGGCTGAAGTTACTGTTTCGCAAACTCTTTTCAATTCTTCCAATTTTGCATTAGAAGTAGAAATCTATTTTCCATTACCGAATCAAGGAGTCGTTCAAAATTTTACAATGCTTGTCGATGGAAAAGAAGTGAAAGGTGAATTGATGAAACAAGAAGAAGCACGCGGAATTTATGAAGAAATTGTGCGTAGAAAAAAAGATCCAGCCATCATGGAATATGTGGGATATGGACTTTTCAAAACATCTGTTTTTCCGATTCCAGTTGGTGCAGAAAGAAAGATTTCAGTTACCTACACACAAATTTGCGAGCGAAAAATGAATCTTGTTGACTTCACTTATCCTTTCGGAACTCAAAAATTTTCGGCTCGTGCTTTAAAGACTTTGAAGTTTAATGCAAGAATTGAATCAACCACCGATATTAAAAATATTTACAGTCCAACCGATGAAATCAAAACCGATCGCGATGGAAATAGAAAAGTGAAAGTGAGTTTTGAAAGAACTAATTATGTTCCTTCCACCGATTTGAAATTAACTTGGACCACCGATAATAATGAAGTAGGAGCAACTTTGTTATCTTATAAAAAGAGTGGTGAAGATGGATATTTTATGTTGTTGGCATCGCCAGCAGTTCCCGATCAACAAGTGAAATCGAATAAATCCATCGTTTTTGTTTTGGATAGAA
>JBIPLT010000442.1:0-2893 GCA_044368255.1 Flavobacteriales bacterium | reverse complement strand
GCTAGAAAATTATCGATAACATCTATCCAGAAGTTATCGATAAGATTCTCATCGGTCCGGTCCGTATTCCCAGGTGTTATCCCATGGTGGGATCTTCGTGCTCCCGAACAAAATAGATAACTCCTAATTCTCGTAATTATTGATTAGGTCTCCCGAACAGTTTAGATAACTCATCTTCTCGTCATTTTTCGTGTTAGATAGAGATCTCAAAGAATTCTTGCTTCCTTCTTTCTCTTCCTCCATCCTGCCTCACCTTTCCCTTCCGCGCAAGGTTCCTGAGCTATGATACGCTACCTGCCCATAGATATGGCAACAGAGGGGGTAGGGTGTCACTCTGGGAAGGGGGAAGGGGGGGCAGGTTTTAAGAAGAAGGAAAGAAAGGAGAGAACGAGTGAAGTCACGGTGAGGCCCGAAATTATGTGCGATAGGTCGAAGACCGTAAGCGGATAATTTTGGGTTGAACCGTGGCAAGCGAGAGAAGGACTTCTTTTCTTTTTCTTTTGTTTTTTCTCAGTTGCAGGTGGTCAAACGAGGGGTTTGACCACTCCTTTTCAAGGGCCCTCTCCCAGCTCGGAAGCGCGCCGAAAAGAAGAGGCAGCTGCCATGCACCAGGGGTTTCGCAAGGAACCGCTGCCCGGTGCACTGCTATGGAGGCGGACCACGCTAAAGCGTCCGCGAAAATTTTTTCCACCCTCCCACCCTACTAGGTATGTCGTTGCACTGGACTAACCGTTCGGAAGGTTTAGTTCTTGCCTTTCCGATAAACCCTCGAGAGGTTAGTTGTGAAAACCTCAGGAGAGGTGTCGACATGCTTTAATTTTCATGTAAGTGAGCAGCTGTGTGATCGAGGCGCTCATTCGTAAGACACTCAATACCTAAGCCTCGGGAGGCAGTTATTACGACAGCAGGTGCTGGCGTGGGCGTGTCTGACATCGAATTGGCCGAGTGATGCCAACGACATCGTTCCCGGCTCGGTCGACCTCACCCGGCCCTCCTAAAAGAGGTCTATGTGATTATGAGAGGCTGTTTTTACTGCTACAGCACGCTCGTATCACTTGAGGTGACATGCACTAGCTAAGCCTCGTGAGGTTTAGCTAGTATTGTAGCGAAACCTCTTGGGAGGTTTAGCCGGTATTATAGAAGGTCATAGCTCGGGCGTGTTGGTCACTTGACGTGACATGCACTGGCTGAGCCATCGAGATGAGGAAGGCGCAAGCCCGGTCAAGGACGCGCACGAGCGCGGGTCTTGAATGTGTGCTTCAGGACCACAGTTCATCCGGGCTCGACTATGTCTCCTGCACTCCTTCAAGAGTCGATGGAGGACCTCTCTTTCGAGCCTGCATTGTATCTCTATCTACTGCAGGGCTTGCTCCTTCTTTGTGTCAAAAGAAGGAGCAAGCCCTGGGCTGGCTCTTTTCTAACATGTGGGCTATCCTTGTAACATGTGTAGTCTGGTATACAAGATTTACATCATAGTTCAAAATATTGCACTTGACTGGGTTGTGTGTGTATGCACGAGCGTTCAGCCTCATACAGCGCCAGCTATAGCAATAAGTCCTCATGCGAGGACTACAGGGCTGAATCTCACGCGAGGTTCATATCACAGTGATCAATATGGCTCTTGTACGTCAAGCTGCTTCTCTACGCACTAGCTAAACCTCTTTAGAGTTAGCTAGTACCACAACAAGCCATATAACTCCCGTGGGCGTAGACACAGTACTACATACAGCGCTCGGGTATGTGCATGCTCGAGGGTAAACCTCATACGAGACTACACATGTTATCATGGACTTCTCGTGAGTTTGAGACCCTTCATTTCTGCCACAGCATGTTCGTGTAACTTGAAGTGACATGTTCAAGCTGCGTGTCTTGAGAGGTTACCTAGTATTACAGGTATCCTCTTGAGGGGTTTAGCTGGTGTAATAGCAGATCATAGCACGTGCGCGTTGTATGCATCAGACGATCGGGTCTTAGTTACTTTCCAGTATTAGGTCACTTGGCGTGACATGCACCGGTCGAACCACCAAGAAGGCTGGCTTGTAAGTGAGCAGCTGTGAGATCGGGCGCTCATTCCTAACACACTGAATACCTAAACCCTCGGGAGGCAGTTATTACGACAACAGGTGCTGGTGTGGGTGTGTCTTACTTCGAATTGGCCCGAGTGATGCCAACGATCACTCATTTTCCGGCTCGGTCGACCTCACCCGGCCTCCTAAAGAGGTCTATGTGATTATGAGAGGCTTATTTTACTGCTACAGCACGCTCGTATCACTTGAGGTGACATGCACTAGCTAGGCCTCGTGAGAGAATGTCATAGGACTTGCACCCTTGTATGTGTCTGTGTACGTCGGGACGAGGTTGTTACAGATACATCATTGATATCACTTGACGTGATACTGAATGCCTAAACCTGCGAAGGTTTTAGTAAGTGCTGTAGCATGACATTGCTAAGCCTCGGAGGTGGTTAGATAGTACAGATCAGGATGCGAGGTTTGTGTCATGACTCCTGTGGGTTGCATGCATGCCAAACCTCATGAGAGGTTGAGAGGTTACCTAGGGCTCTCATACTAAGACTCATGGGGGTGTTGGATCGTGCTTAACCTTTGGGCGAAGATCTGACCATAATAGCAGGCGGGTTGTACGTATGCTGCGCCGACAAAAGCAACTGAGTCGGGCAGCGGAGAAGGCAAAGGGAGAAGCTCTTCGAGGCGACCGAACTCGCCTCGACACATTCCACAAAATGAGGTAACCCTGGGCCCCCCTTGGTGCCGAGATAAAAGGACGCGCGCGAGCGCGGACCTTGAACGTGTGATTCAGGAGCAAAGTTCTTTCGAACTCAGCTATGTGTCCTGCACACTTTTCAGGAGTCGACCTCTCCTCTCGACAACACCAC
>JBIPLT010000010.1:0-26265 GCA_044368255.1 Flavobacteriales bacterium | reverse complement strand
TATTGCGAATCGATTGGTGTAGAATATTTATATATCCGCACACCAGAAGTAATTGAATGGCTTCGTGAAAAAATGGAAAGTCGTAAGAATACTCCGAAATATTCATTAGATGAGAAAAAAATGATTCTTGATAAATTAAATCAAGCCGTTGTTTTTGAAAATTTCCTTGCCACCAAATTTGTGGGACAAAAACGTTTTTCTCTTGAAGGCGGTGAAGCTTTAATTCCTGCTTTGGACTCATTAATGGAATTAGGATCTGACTTAGGAATTGAAGATTATGTTTTTGGGATGGCTCATAGAGGGAGATTAAATGTTCTTGCTAATATCTTAAATAAAACATACAAAGATATTTTTACCGAATTCGAAGGCAGACCATCTGAAGATTCCCTATTTGATGGAGACGTTAAATATCACCTAGGATATTCGAGTGATCAACTTTCTAATAAAGGAAAAAAAGTTCATACTTCACTTACACCAAACCCCTCACATTTAGAAACGGTGGCCGCAGTTGTTGAAGGAATCACCAGAGCGAAAATCGATAATTTTCATAACAACGATATTTCAAAAGCTTGCCCAATTATTATTCATGGTGATGCCGCAATTGCTGGCCAAGGATTGGTTTACGAAGTAATTCAAATGTCGCAGTTGGATGGTTACAAAACTGGTGGAACGATTCATTTTGTGGTGAACAACCAAGTTGGATTTACTACCAATTATTTGGATGCAAGATCAAGTACGTATTGCACTGATGTTGCCAAAGTAACTTTATCGCCAGTATTTCATGTCAACGGTGATGATGTAGAAGCAGTGACATTCGTTGCACAATTAGCAATGGAATTCCGTCAGAAATTTCATCGTGATGTTTTTATTGATATTTTATGTTATCGAAAATACGGTCATAATGAAGGTGACGAACCTCGTTTCACTCAACCCATTTTATACAAAGCCATTCAATCACATCCCAATCCAAGAGAAATATATGTGAAGCAATTGATTGCTGAAGGATCTATTTCTGTAGAAGAAGCCAAACAAGTAGAAAGAAATTTCAAAGATTTGTTAGAGGGAATGCTGAACGAAGCCAAGCAAACTGAAAAAGCAAAAATTACTTCTTTTCTCGATGGTCAATGGAAAGGTGTTCAAATGGCTCCCGCCAATGCATTTGATGAATCGCCTGATACTTCCTTCGAAAAAAAGAAGTTTTTAGAAATTGCTGAAAAAATTTCTACACTTCCAACAGATAAAAACTTCTTTAATAAATCGAAAAAATTATTTGAGGATCGAAAAGAAATGATCAAAAATGATAATTACGATTGGGCTATGGGAGAATTGATGGCTTACGCTACATTGATGCAAGAAGGATTTCCCGTTCGTTTTTCAGGACAAGATGTAGAACGCGGAACTTTTTCTCATCGACATGCTGTAGTAAAAGTAGAAGATTCAGAGGAAGAATATACACCGCTCAATAATACCGGAGCAAAAGGAGATTTAAGAATTTATAATTCACATTTATCTGAATACGCAGTTTTAGGCTTTGAATATGGTTATGCCATGGCCTCGCCCAATATTTTAACTATTTGGGAAGCACAGTTTGGAGATTTTTTCAATGGTGCACAAATTATCGTAGATCAATACATCGCTTCGGCCGAATACAAATGGAGAAGAATGAATGGTCTGGTCGTTTTACTTCCACACGGATATGAAGGACAAGGACCAGAACACTCTAGTGCAAGAATGGAAAGATGGTTGCAGATGTGTGCAGAAAATAATATGCAAATTATCAATGCTACGACACCAGCCAATCAATTTCACGTTTTGCGCAGACAATTGAAACGTGAATTCAGAAAACCTTTGGTTTGTTTCACTCCTAAAAAACTATTGCGTTATCCTGCTTGTGTTTCTAAATTAACTGACTTTACCAATGGAAAATTCCAAGAAGTAATAGATGATGCGGAAGTAAAAGCGGATAAAGTAAAAAGAATTTATTTCTGTACTGGTAAAGTTTATTTTGATTTGGTAGAAAGAAAAGCGCAAGTAGAATGTAACGATGCTGCTTTTGTTAGGTTGGAGCAAATTTATCCTTTCCCTGCTAAACAATTAGAAAAAATTCTTGCGAAATATAAAAATGCAGATCAATTTTTCTGGGTACAAGAAGAGCCAGAAAATATGGGCGCTTGGACATTCGTGATGAAAAAAATGCGTCATATAAATTTACAATACATAGGAAGAAAAGAAGCCGCAAGTCCTGCTACCGGATATGCAAAAACGCATCATGCTCAATTGGAAGAAATTTTGCATCAAGTTTTTGAAGGAATCAATTCTATTGATGATTTAAAAAATAAGAATACCAAAAAACAAATGATGAAGTAGAAGCAAATGCTATCACTTCCTCTTTTAAATAAAAATTAAATACAAAACAATTATGGCTATTTTAGATCATAAAGTTCCCAGCCCGGGAGAATCCATTACAGAAGTTGTTATTGCTCGTTGGATAAAAGCAGATGGAGATTACGTGGAGAAAGATGATGAATTATGTGAAATTGATTCGGATAAAGCAACATTAACTATCAATGCTGAAGAAAATGGAGCATTGAAAATTATGGCTGCAGAAGGTGATACTGTTAAAGTTGGGCAAGTCATTTGTTCAGTAGATACATCTGTGAAAGGAGAAGCGAAACCGAAAGCTGAGACTCTGAAACAAGTTCAGAGTGACAAGAAGGTCGTTCAGAGTGACTCAAAGGTTCCTAATCCAATGCCAGTTGCACAAGAGAAATCCTATGCAAGTGGTCATCCTTCGCCATCAGCAAAAAAGTTGATGGATGAAAAAGGAATCAAATCAAATCAAGTGGCTGGAAGCGGAAAAGATGGAAGAATTACCAAAGGTGACGTAGCAAAAGCAATGACATCTGGTTTCTCTGTTAATGAAACTTCATTTGGCGGAACAAGAGATCAAGAGCGAAAGAAAATGACTACTCTTCGCAAGAAAATTGCAGAGAGATTAGTAGGAGTGAAAAATGAAACGGCTATGCTTACTACATTTAATGAAGTAGACATGAAACCCGTAATGGATTTAAGAAAAAAATACAAAGATAAATTTGCCGAAACACATGGAATCGGATTAGGATTCATGTCGTTTTTTACCAAAGCATGTTCTATTGCCTTACAACATTATCCAGCAGTAAATGCATTTATTGATGGTGATGAAATGGTTTTTAATAATTACACCGACATCGGAATTGCCGTAAGTGCACCAAAAGGATTAATGGTTCCTGTATTGAGAAATGCAGAGATGATGAGTTTGGCAGATATTGAAAAGGGAATTAAAGAAGTGGCTTTGAAAGCTCGTGATGGAAAATTGAGTTTAGATGAAATGACTGGAGGAACATTCACCATCACCAATGGTGGAGTGTTTGGATCGATGTTATCCACTCCGATTATCAATCCTCCTCAATCGGCTATTTTAGGAATGCACAACATTGTTGAGCGTCCAGTTGCCATTGACGGAAAAGTAGAAATTCGTCCAATCATGTACGTTGCACTTTCTTATGATCATCGAATCATCGATGGAAAAGAATCAGTAAGTTTCTTAGTGAAAGTAAAAGAAATGTTAGAGAATCCATCCAAAATGCTTTTCAACGGAAAAGATCCGCAAGAAGTAGTTTTAGGATTGTAAAAAGAATAAATTCAAAAATAAAACCACTCCGTCAAAAGAGTGGTTTTTTTATTTCAATTGAAGAGACAACTTTATAAATAAAATTTTCGTCATAATAGTATGAAAAATCCTTTACTCGTTTTTAGCTTATTATGTATTTCTGTAATTTCTCATTCACAAACCGTAATTGTTAGTGATAATACCTGGAAAGGAATTGGATCTTTGACCAGTGTACCTGGTAATGCTTGGCTATTTCCTGGATTTAATGATTCTGCTTGGCCTGTGGTAGAAGGTCCTAATGCAGGAAATGTGATTCCAGTGGTACCAGGAAGTCAATCTATTTGGGTTTTGCCTTACAGCGATACTGCGTATATGCGTAAAACATTTATTGTTCCCGTTGCCGATTCTTATTCAGGAAGTATTAGTATTAATGCCGACAATGAATTTACTCTATATTTCAATGGCGCATCACAAGGATTTTTCAATAATTGGATGGGCGGTCCGTATGTTTTTAATATCAGTCCTTCCCTGCAAGGGTGTGTAGAAAATGTAGTGGCAGTGATGGGCGCTAATTGGGGCGGACCATACGGAGCTTCTCTCAATACCACTTTGAATGTAACTAATCCTCTGAATACACCAATTGCTGATACCGCATTAAATATTACTTGTACTTCTTTCACTGCTGTATGGGATTCTATTCCTACGGCTACGAATTATTTATTGGATGTTTCTACAGATCCCAATTTTTCTACTTACTTTTCTGTGTATCATGATTTCAATGTGCTGGATACTTTTGCCAATATCACTGGAACTAATCCAGGAACGATTTATTATTATCGTTTAAGAGCAGAACGTCCACCATTGGTAAGTTGCTATAGTAATGTCATTTCAGTTACCCATCTTTTTTCAAGTTTAGCCACATCCAATTCTCCCATTTGCGAAGGAGAAACGATTTTGTTAAATGTTACTTCGACAGATCCTACGGCCACCTTTTCATGGAGTGGTCCAAGTTTCACTTCTAATTCATCCAATCCTTCTATTTCAAATGCTACTCCAGCACAATCTGGAGATTATATTGCTACTATTACATTGAGTGGATGTTCTCCATTCAATGATACGGTGAATGTATTGGTAAATCCAATTTTTTCACAAAATTTTTCCGCGAGTTTTTGTAATGGAGGAAGTATTACTATTCAATCACAAAATATTACTGTAGCTGGAAATTATTCTTTCACCCTTTCAACGATCAATGGTTGCGATAGTATTTTAAATTATACGGTGATTGATAATCCAAATTATGATGTGCATTTCAATGAAGAAATATGTTACGATCAAAACTATTTATTACCGGATGGAAACTTTACCGCAATTGAAGGAATTTATCCCTTTTCATTTATCACCGAGTCAGGCTGTGATAGTTTAGTAACCATACACCTCAATGTTCTAGGACCAGATAGTTGTGTTATAGTAATTCCAAATGTATTTTCACCTAATCAAGATTTAAATAATGATTTGTTTTTCATTCAAGGATTACTAGGGGAGAATAATAAATTAGAAATTTATAATCGTTGGGGACAGTTGGTTTATTCAACGTTCAATTACCTAAATAACTGGAATGGAAATTCTTCGGATAATAAATCCTTACCTGAAGGAGTTTATTATTACATTTTAGTTACCGAAGATGAAACTTTCAACGGTCATTTAACGCTATTGAGATAGAGGTAAATTTTGCTTCTCCCTATTTTTTGCATACTTTGGTAGGAAGATAATTATGACCAAATTCCAATTACAAGTAGATTATGACTTTGATTTCCGATTGATCGGCATTTCTTGTCATGCGCGTGATTATCGTTTATGTTGGGCTTTGAATAATCATTTGGAAATTCAACTCGAGAAAGTGCATCGTGAGAATGCTTCAAGCGGACTAAAGAAAAATGGCATTGCTATAGAGTCAATTTATTCTTACTATGATGAAGAAAATCATTCTGCCTACCAACTTCTCTACAATAAGCATAACAATAACTTATTGCTTCCTGAACAAAAGTTAGCCGATTTTCTGCTTATCATTGACCAATTAAATGACGAACATTTCGAAAATATACTTAAAAAAATTAAGGAAATAGATTTAGTAAATACGGCTTTCGTCATTGATGTAAATACATTAAAATCAAAAGAAAATTTAATATTTTAAAATGCAAAGGAAAAGAACAAAAATAGTAGCGACACTAGGTCCTGCTTCCTCTTCAAAAGAGGTTTTGAAACAAATGATGGTTGAAGGAGTAAATGTTTTCAGATTAAATTTCTCACATGGTGCCTATCCTGATCATGCTGCAGTGGTAACTTCTATTCGCGAATTAATTAATGAAACGGGTATACATGTTGCCATTCTTGCCGATTTACAAGGCCCAAAATTAAGAGTAGGTGAAATGGAAAATAACGGAGTTCAGCTTGAAGTCGGTGCTGAATTTACCTTTACCAATAAAAAAGAAATTGGTACTTCGTCGAGAGCGTTTATGACTTACACCAGCTTTGCATCGGATGTAAAACCGGGCGAAAGAGTTTTGTTGGATGATGGAAAGTTGGCCATGGAAGTAATATCTACCAATGGAAAAGATGAAGTAAAAACGAAAATCATACAGGGTGGAATTTTATCCTCGAAAAAAGGAGTTAATCTTCCCAACACAAAAGTTTCTTTGCCATCATTGACAGAAAAAGATTTATTGGATTTAGATTTTGCTTTAGAATGCGAGGTAGATTGGATTGGATTATCCTTTGTGCGTTCAGCTCGTGATATTATCGAATTGAAACACATGATTAAATCAAAAGGAAAAAAAGCAAAGGTGATTGCTAAAATCGAAAAACCAGAAGCTTTAGAAGATATTGATGATATCATTCACGAATCAGATGGATTAATGGTAGCCCGTGGAGATTTGGGAGTAGAAATTCCATTGCAAAACGTTCCATTAATTCAAAAAATGTTAGTGCAAAAATGTTTGAAAAATGCTAAACCTTGCATTGTAGCCACACAAATGATGGAAAGTATGATTACCAGCATGACGCCATCAAGGGCAGAAGTAAATGACGTTGCGAATGCCGTTTTTGATGGTGCCGATGCAGTGATGTTGAGTGGAGAAACTTCCGTTGGTAAATATCCTGTGGATGTAATTAAAACCATGGCAAAAATTTGCATCGAAGCAGAAACTTTTGACGGAATTTATCATAAAGAATCAATTCCATTAAATGTAGAAGATGATCGATTCATTACAGATAATATTTGTTTTAATTCAACCCGATTGGCACAACGTGTAGGAGCAAAAGCAATTGTTACGATGACACATTCTGGATATACCGCGTTTAAAATTTCCAGTCAGCGTCCACGTGCAAGTATTTTCATTTTCACTTCCAATAAACAATTGCTTGATGCGTTGAGTTTAGTTTGGGGAGTAGAAGGTTTTTACTATGATAAAATGGTGAGTACAGATCATACCATTGCTGATGCTAAATACATGTTGAAAAAAGCAGGAAAATTAAAAGATCGTGATTTAGTTATCAATATTGCCAGTATGCCCATTGAAGAAAAAGGAAAATCGAATATGATAAAATTGAGTTATTTGGAATGATGAATCTGATCTCAATTGAGATTTATCTAGAGACGCGATGCATCGCGCCTCATGTAATAAACAATAATGATTAACGAATCAAAAAGAAATTTATGGCCATAAACGTAAAACTCCTCAAAGAAATCTGTGAAATAGCTGGCGCTCCAGGACACGAACAGCGTGTACGTGAATTAGTAATTAAAGAAGTGAAAAAACACGTTGATGAAATTTCTATAGACAATATGGGAAATATCACTGCTCTTAAAAAAGGAAAATCACGAAAGAAAGTAATGATTGCCGCTCACATGGATGAAATTGGTTTCATGGTAAATCATATCGATGAACAAGGATTTTTGCGTTTCGTGCCACTGGGTGGATTTGATCCAAAAACATTAACCGCACAAAGAGTAATTGTGCATGGAAAAAAAGATATGATTGGGGTGATGGGATGTAAACCTATTCATGTAATGACGCCTGCTGAGAGAGAGAAAGTAGTTCCTCTTACCGATTATTTCATCGATATGGGAATGTCGAAAAAAGAAGTGGAAAAATATATTTCGGTAGGAAATACAGTAACTAGAGAGAGAGAATTAATAGAAATGGGAAATTGCGTGAATTGCAAATCCATTGATAATCGCGTTTCTGTTTTTATTTTAATTGAAACATTAAAGGAATTGAAAAATCCTGCGCATGATGTGTATGGCGTATTTACTGTACAAGAAGAAGTGGGAGTGAGAGGCGCAAATGTATCTGCATTAAATATAAATCCTGATTTCGGTTTTGGTTTAGATACCACCATCGCTTTTGATGTTCCAGGAGCAAGACCTCATGAAAAAGTAACAGAACTAGGAAAAGGTACTGCCATAAAAATCATGGACTCCTCTGTAATTTGTGATTATCGTATGGTTGATTACATGAAAAAAACAGCAGATAAACATAAAATAAAATGGCAACCAGAAATTCTTCCTGCAGGAGGAACCGATACTTCAGGAATTCAAAGAATGAATCCAGGCGGGGCTATTTCGGGATGTGTTTCTATTCCTACAAGACACATTCATCAAGTAATTGAAATGGCTGATAAAAGTGATATCCGAGCAAGTATCGATCTATTGAAACATTGTTTAATGGATCTGGATAAATATGATTGGAAATTTAAGTGAGAAATGAATAATGAATAATGAATAATGAATAATGAATAATGAATAATGAATAATGAATAATTTGAAAATCATTTTATCCCTACTACTAATTTTAATGAGCACTTCCCTATTCGCTCAGAGATACGTTTATCTTGATGGAAGTGGAAATAGATATGATTTTATGTCGAAGAGAATTGAATATATTCCTGTAAAAAAAGAAAACAGCTCGAGTGGTGAATATTCAGGTGGGACTCGAAAAGATGTAAATGTTTCGAAGGAGGATAACAAACTTCTTAAAGCCGCATTTGAAAAGGCCATCAAGGCAACAGCCGAGCATCAAGAAACTCGAGAAATGATGACGGGAATAGTAATTAAAGGCAAAAAAAATAATAGCCCTAGCGTCATTTTAAAGCCAGATTCAGCAGCGAAAAAAGAACTGGAAGAGCTTCTCAAAAAATTAATTTCTAAGTAATTTCCCTTCGGTCATAAAATTTTTGTTCCTTTTCAAATTATCTGCATTAAGCTAATATGTTTATCATAGAAACCCAAAATCTGAATTTTAGATTTTCTTCGCATGAAGTTGCTTTGAAAGATATTCAATTGCAAGTGCCAGAAGGTTCTATCTATGGTTTCTTGGGGCCAAATGGTGCGGGAAAAACAACTACACTTCGATTGATATTAGGCTTACTTCAAAAGCAAGAAGGAAAAGTAATGTTCTTTGAAAAAGACTTTGACCAAAACAGAATCGAAATTTTAAAAAATGTGGGCACTTTAATTGAAGCGCCATCCTTATATGCGCATCTCACCGCCACCGAAAATCTTCAAATACTTCAAAAAATTTACCAATGCCCGAAAGAAAGGATTAGTGAAGTTTTAGAAATTGTTGGTTTATCTAAAACCGGAAAAAAGAAAGCAGGAAAATTTTCCTTGGGAATGAAACAACGATTAAGTATTGCGATGGCCTTACTTCACGAACCCAAAATTTTAATTCTTGATGAGCCTACTAATGGACTAGATCCAAACGGTATTATTGAAATTAGAGAGTTGCTTAAAAAATTAAATTCAGAAAAAAATACTACTGTTCTCATTTCTTCTCATCTTCTTTCTGAAATTGAAAAATTAGTGTCACATGTCGGAATCATTCATAAAGGTGAAATGCTATTTCAAGGAACATTAGATGATTTACATAAAAAACAATCCGAAAAATCTTTGGTTGGATTTGAAACCAATAATAATTCTGAAACACATAAATTATTAGCTGCAAATGGATTTTCTGCGAGCGAATTACACGGAATGGTGCAAATTCCATTGACAGAGAAAAAAAACATTGCGATGTTAAACCAAATATTAGTGCAAAACGGAATTGAAGTTTATCACATCGGAATTATCAAAAATGATTTAGAATCCATCTTCATAGATTTAGTAAAATGAAATTCATTAATAGCATACAAAGCGAGTGGATAAAAACCAGAAGAAGTTCAGCTTCCTGGCTTTGTATTTTTGGTGGATTTTTTATTCCTACCATTTATACTTTCGCTTCGCTTTATAATAGAATCACTTTAGATCAAAATCCTTTAGGTGCTTGGCAAAGTCATTTTATGAAGCTATGGGAAATCATGGCCGCATTTCTTTTGCCCATGGGAATTATTCTTGCTAGTAGTTTAATTACTCAATTAGAATACAAGAACAATACATGGAAACAATTGATGACTACTCCTCAAAGCCTAACTCAAATTTATTTTTCAAAATTTGCAGTGATTCTTTTAATGACAGGTAAGTTTTTTCTTTTTTTTAATATCGGGATTTTACTTTCTGCTATTATTCCTTCCTTAATAATAGATCGTCATTTGCCGCAAGCAGATTTCCCGATTAATCTATTTATTAAACAAAATGGTTTATTTTTTATTACAGTTTTGCCAATTATCGCTATTCAATATTTGATGAGTCTACAGTTTAAAAATTTTATGGTGCCTATCGGTGTTGGAATTCTATTACTCGTAACAACGCTCATTGGCAATCAATGGGAACATATTTATATCAGCCCCTATAGTTTTTGCTTTCTTAAAGTTTTTCCGCTTCCAATAAATTTCAATTTATACTCTTATGCTCTAATAGAATTTTTTCTCTTTATGATTATCAGTTATTATTTGTTCTTGAACAAAAAAGAAAAAGGGTAGAATGGAGATAACGATGAAGAGTTAATTTATTAAAAACTATTTTATCAATTTCTTTCTGAACAAATCTATTCCAGAATTTATTTCCACCACGTAGGTACCTTTTTCTAAAACATCCGTATTCAATTCTACGAATGAAGTATTCTCATAAAATTGATGAATAATTATTTTTCCTTGCATATCATAAATTCGAACATCCACTTTTTGGTTAGCGATTTTAGATAAATCCAAATTCAAAATAGTTGTAAATGGATTAGGGTAAATATTTATTTTCTCCAATTCTAAAATTGGTCTAACAGAATTTAATCCCATCGGTGTGGCTAAGGCGGCAACCGATGCCAATGAAAGTTTCGCTAGTTTTAAAAAATAAGGTAAATTAAAATAGGCTAATAAATCCGTATCTGTATGATAGTTCGGATTTGAATCAAAAGTCCAATCTTCGATAACCAATACTGCTCCAAAACCATTGGTCCAAAATGAAGCATGGTCGCTATACGTTGCTCCGGGATTAGTAATAGCCAAATTTAATCCAATAGAATAATTAGTGTTTATACTTTGAATCGTATCCGAAATTTGAAATGATGTGCCAATAGGTTTTACATGAATCATGGCAGCATCATCGTTATCGCTATCCCAAGCAATCGCATCCATATTAATTACTCCCATAATGGAATCATTATTGGTGTTCGCTAAATTAGAATAAGCTAAACTTCCTACTTTACCCTGTTCTTCTTCATCCCAAATGGCATAAATAATGGTGTATTCAAATTGATAGTTGGACAAAACTCTTGCTGCTTCTAAAGTGGCTGCTACTCCACTTCCATCATCATCTGCAGCGGCAGCTATAGGTAAATTAGGCATACCATCGTAATGCGAACAAATGATATAATATTTATCGGGATACAAAGTTCCCGGTTGAATAGCAAGTGCGTTTTTTCCTGTTGCCGAAAAAATCATTGAATCAGATTGCAAACCAAATCGCTCAAATTCTTGAATAATATATTTAAAAGCTAATTCATTTCCTGGTCTAGATTTATGTCGGGAATAGATCGTATCCAAATTTCCATTCACAACAACTCCTTTTTCTCCAGAAATATTTTCTACAAAATTTACCAATGAATCAATTTTGATATCATTGAGGATAGAAGTGAGGTGAGGGTTTTGAGCCTGGGAAAATTGAGCTGTACAAAAAATAATTAAAAATGTAAAAATGACTTTCATAGGTTTTCTCTTCTAAATTAATATAATGGGAAGATATGTTTCAGAATAAATAGCATCAACAAGCGCTCTTTTTTCTTCTGGAAATTCAGGCATAACTTCTACAAACGAATAAACGAAATCTGTAAATACTTTTGACCGAACATTTATATAAGAAATAAAAATCATCATAGCAAAAAAGCTATCGTGAATTTAAAAATCAAAAGGCCGATTTGAATTGTTTTAAAAATCTTAAATCATTTTCAGAATACAATCTCAAATCTTTTACACGATATTTTAATTGGGTGATTCGCTCCACTCCCATTCCAAAAGCAAAACCAGAATATATTTTCGAATCAATTCCGCAATTCTCCAATACATTTGGATCTACCATTCCACATCCCATAATTTCTAACCAACCGCTATATTTACAAACGTTACATCCTTTGCCTTCACAAAGCGAACAAGAAACATCCATCTCGGCACTAGGTTCGGTAAATGGAAAATAAGACGGACGTAAACGAGTTTTAGTTTTTTCTCCAAACATTTCTTTTGCGAAATAATCTAATGTTTGTTTCATATCAGCAAACGAAACATGTTTATCAATATACAAACCTTCTACTTGATGAAAAAAACAATGTGCTCTTGCAGAAATCGCTTCATTACGATAAACTCTTCCTGGCATAATCATTCGAATGGGAGGTTTGGTTGTTTCCATTATTCGAACTTGAACAGATGAAGTATGTGTTCTCAAAGCAACACTTCTTTCTCCGCTTTCCACAAAAAATGTATCCTGCATATCTCTTGCTGGATGATTTTCGGGAAAATTTAATGCCGTAAAATTATGCCAATCATCTTCAATCTCTGGCCCATCTGCAACAGTAAATCCTATACGACTAAAAATAGAAATAATTTCATTTTTTACCAATGAAATCGGATGACGAGATCCCACTTCAAAGGCATCACCGGGTCTAGTCAAATCTAATTTATCTTCATTCGAATCAGAATTAGATTCAGCAGATTCCTTTAGTAAATTTATTTTTTCTTGTGCTTTGTTTTTAAGTTCATTAATGACTTTCCCTAATTCTTTTTTGATGTCACCCGATAATTCTCGAAATTCGTCAAACAAAACAGTTATGGTTCCTTTTTTTCCTAATAAACGAATGCGGTGTTCCTCCACTTCTGCAAGAGTTTTAGCAGAAAGCAATTCCAACTCATTTAATAAATCTTCAATTCTTTTTTTCATTTTATTCGTAAACAATTTTAATACTAAATCTGATATCCTTCGTTGGTCTCTTATTTCCATCTACTGATTCTGCAGCAATTTTATCTACTACATCTAGGCCTGAAACAACCTCACCAAAAACGGTATAATTTCCATCCAAATGTGGTGTGCCTCCAACGGTTTTATAGGCTTCCCTTTGATTGTCTGTAAATTTAAATTCTCCGCCACGTTCCTTCTGAAGTTCTAATACTTTTGGCTTTATTTCATTTAATAATTCCGTTATCTTCACTTGATCTTTTGCCAATTTTGCATCATTATATCTCTTTAACTTATCTGCATATTCAGCAAGGCTAAGTAACTCAAGACAAAGATTATTTTGAACGGTTTGATTATTTTTAGCTTCCATTTTTAATAAATCCGATTCTGAATAAACTTGCCCCTGCACAATATAAAACTGGGTCGAAGACGATTCTTTATTTGGATTGACATTATCGCCTTGACGAGCTGCACATAAAGCTCCTTTTTTGTGAAATAAATTTTTATTGAATTCGGCCTTCACTGTATAATCCAACCCTCCATTTCCCAATAGAACACCTTGCGCTGCGTTCTTTGATACCGGATCCCCACCTTGAATCATAAAATTATTAATTACACGGTGGAATAATAAACTATCATAAATTCCCGCTTGAACATTTTTTACCATATTATCTCGATGTAAAGGGGTTTCATCGTATAACAGGGCTTTGATTTCACCAAATTCGGTAGAAATTACAACATAAGTTTTAGGGGTAGGCTCATCTACATTATTGGAAGCTATAGCCCTAAAGCCAAAAATAGAGAGCAAACAGAGAAACAAAAATTTTTTCATTGCGTTAAATGGATTATATTTGCTTTGATTAACACCAAAAAATAAGCCAAAACGAAAGTAAAAATAATTATCAGGCTTTTCACTTGATTCTGGAGTAACCTTTAAAAATTTCGGAAGTCTGAGAGTAAAGTTTGTAAAAAACAGCATTATGAAAAAATTTTTTACCCTCACATTATTCGCATTAGCCCTCACTTTTGTGGGTGGAAATTTAACTTCATGCGATAAACAAGAAGACACCCTTGCGGTTATAACCGTTTTGGATTCAGCTGGTTTGCCAATAAATGGGGCTACCGTTAGAGTAGTTGGCCGTGGATCTGATGGTTCGGAGCCAGGAAGAATTGACTTGGAATCAACCACTGGTGCTGATGGAAAAGCTACTTTCAACTTCAACGATCTTTTTAAAAGAGGTCAAGCTGGATTTGCAGTGTTAGATATTGAAGTGGCCAAAGGAGCTTTGGTTGGAACCGGAATTATTAAAGTGGAAGAAAATTTGACCAATGAAGCAACTGTAACGATTCAATAATATTCGAGTCTCACTAATAATTAAAATATTCTAGAATTGCCTTTTTCATAAAGGTTTCTTGCTCCTGCTGATTCAACAGCGGGAGTTTTTTTTTGTTCTCGAAATGGGGCCAACCATCGCTATCCTCTCCCACTCTTTCATAAAAACCATAAGGCTCTAAAACACTACAAATAGCAATATGCATGAGATTTAATTTCTCGTCTTTTTTAAATGCTTGGTATCCCTTTCCCAATTCACGCACTCCAATTAAAAAAAGTACGCCTTGTAAATCGGGGCGCATCTCAATGTCTTTTTCAAACTCATCGAGCAATTTTTTCCAGTTGGCATTTAATTCCATGTCCATAGAACAAAGTTAATCGCATTTTTAAAATGAAGATTAAAAACATTTCAATGGGGATAATTTTCCTCTTCCTATTTTAAATTTTACATTCTTCATTTTACATTTACTCAATGGCAATCATCGATGTTTTCATTATTCTTCCTATTATTTGGGGCGGCTTCATGGGATTTAAAAAAGGACTTATCATTGAAGTCTGTTCCTTAATTGCATTAGGTGCCGGAGTTTATTTGGGATTGAAATTTTCCGATTTGGTTTCTGGATGGATAAACTCAGCAATGAATGAACCATCACCTTATGTCAATTTAGTAGCTTTTTCAATCGTGTTTATTGCGGTAATCCTATTGGTATTTTTCTTTGCTAAAATTCTAGAACGCGGAATTAATTTAGCTCTTCTCTCACCCATCAATAAAATTTTAGGAATCGTTTTTGGCGCATTAAAATTTGCTTTACTCACTGGTGTTTTACTACTCGTAATGGAAGGTTATTCTGAACAAAGCAATAAATTTATTCATGATCAAAAAGAGGATTCGTTATTGTATGAGCCGTTTACATTATTAGCAAAAGAAGTGATTCCGGCTTTTTATGGGAGTGAAATTTTGATAAAGGCCACAGAGCACGAAAGTCAGGATGACAAAATAAAAAAATCATACATTCCCTAATTTTGAATATTGAATTATAAATTTTCAATCCTACCTTTCCACCGCTACCACGCCTGGCAAAGTTCCACTCTCAATATATTCTAATAAAGCACCACCGCCTGTAGAAACATAACTTACTTTATTAGCTAAATGATATTTATTAATCGCAGCTACCGAATCTCCTCCACCAATCAATGAGTAACTTCCTTTCGAAGTGGCATCAGCAATAGCATAGGCCATGGACTTTGTTCCGCTCTCAAAACTGCTCATTTCAAAAACACCCATTGGTCCGTTCCATAAAATGGTTTTAGAAGTAGAAATGGCTTCGGCATATATTTTTTCTGTAGCTGGGCCAATATCCAATCCCATCCAGCCATCTGGAATATTTTTTACATCTACAGTTTGTTTATTTGCATCATTGGCAAAATTATCAGCCACCACAGAATCTATAGGTAAAAATATTTCTACACCTTTTGTTTTTGCGTCTTTCAAAATTTGTAAAGCAGTTTCTAATCGATCTTCTTCACACAATGATTTTCCGATATTTCCTCCTAATGCTTTGATGAACGTAAACGACATTCCTCCACCAATAATAATTCTATCGGCAATGTTTAACATTTCTTCTAAAATCAAAATCTTATCCGAAACTTTTGCTCCTCCCATAATGGCAGTAAACGGTTTTTCGGCACCTTTCAATACTTTATTGATACTTTCCAATTCGTTACTCATCACATAACCAAAACATTTATTTCCTGGAAAAAATTTCGCAATCACCGCTGTTGAAGCATGTGCACGATGAGCAGTTCCAAAAGCATCATTCACATAAATATCTCCGAGTTTAGAAAGTTTTTCTGCGAATTCTTCATTTCCCTTTTCTTCTTCCTTATAAAAACGAAGATTTTCTAATAATAATACTTCACCTGGCATTAAAGTATTTGCTGTGTGTACTGCATTTTCTCCAATACAATCTCCTGCAAAAATCACATTCGTAGAAAGTGCTTTTGAAAGATGATCCACAATATGTTTCAAAGAAAACTTTTCTTCGGGTGCGCCTTTTGGTCGGCCTAAATGGCTCATCAAAATCACTGAACCGCCATCAGCTAAAACTTTTTTGATGGTAGGAATGGCTGCCCTTATGCGTGTATCGTCTGTAATTTCATATTGCGCATTCAAAGGCACATTAAAATCTACACGAATCAAAGCACGTTTACCTTTAAAGGAGAAAGAATCAATCGTTGTCATATATTGGATTTGTTGTGACAAATGTAAGTAACGAGTTCGGTTTTGTCAATCTAAAAAATGAACAACTCAATGAGATGATTATTGGGATAGAAGAAATAAAATTGTTTCAATTTATGGATGAATACAAAAAATTTGTGTGTCGCCCCGCTGGGGCTTAAAATCTTTATCCATAAAACCCTTCGGGCAATTGAGATTTCGCTCCTACGGAGCTACAGAAAAATACCAATTCAATTACATGATAAAATCTTAAAGCTCCGTAGGAGCGACATCTCAATAACACACCGCAGGTGTGCCTAAGCAACACTTGTCTTTCAGCCCCAGCGACGCGACATCTCCAACTCTGCCCTGCATTTTGTTTTCAATCCTTATCTCATTATATTTACCCTATGAAAGCAGAAGTTTCCTTCCAAGGTAAAAGTTATACCGCCAACCTCCATTCTCCTTTGGATATCTCTATTCCTTTGAGAGCTGGAGAAAAAAACGTCAACGCGTGGTATATCGGCCCTGCTACCATTGAACCTGTGGTGATGGGCGATTGGGTTGGTGATGTTGCTAAAGGTAGTGCGGTAAATTTTCGGAATATATTTTTTAATCCGCATGGACACGGCACGCATACCGAATGCGTTGGACATATCAGTAAAGAATGGTACAGCGTAAATCAAGAGTTGAAAAAATATTTTTCAGTAGCAAAATTAATAACCATAAGCCCCGAAAAAATAGGAGAAGATCAGGTTATCACTCTCGAAAAAATAAAAACTGCTTTAGGAAATGAAATTCCAGAAGCGATTGTATTAAGAACTCTTCCCAATAAAGAAGATAAACTTCATAAGCATTATTCTAATACGAATCCACCCTATTTAGATCCAAATGCAGCCTTATTTCTTAGAGAGAATAATGTTCATCATCTATTAATTGACCTTCCATCTGTTGATCCAGAAAAAGATGAAGGAAGATTATCGGCTCATAAAAATTTCTGGAATTATCCTGATTCGCCAAGATTAGAGGCCACTATCACTGAATTTATTTTTGTCAATGATTCTGTTTCTGACGGCCTTTACCTCTTGAATCTAATGATTGCTCCTTTCGAAAACGATGCATCACCCTCGAAGCCTGTCTTGTATAGACTCAGCTAAAATTAACATTCCGATAGTTATAAATTATAAAGTCTAACAAGGAAAACACCTTTGTTAAGGCTTTAACTTCGTTGTAACCTTTGAAACCAACAAGCGTTTTAAATTCATACCCGGTGTAGTGAGAACAACTTTATTATTTTTCGTTTTACTTTTCTTGACTTCGACTGATGTTGATTTTGAAAAAAAATATGGCAGTGATTATAAAACTGCAATAAAATTCATAAGCGACAACTCTGCGAAATTTAAAAAAGTATGTGCGGATCATAAGGTAAATGAAAAAATATGCATGGCGATAATATTTCCAGAATTGATTCGCTATTCATACTTGAGTGATTTGTTTGAGACAGTGGCGTTAGAATGGGTTTACGTGAACGGAGGTAGCAAAGCAGCCGATTTTTCGATCGGTAATTTTCAAATGAAACCCTCATTTGTGGAGAATATGGAGGTGTATGTCTCCACACATGGCGCAATGAAAGAGTATGAATACATCACCAAGTATGATAGCGGATCATCGATACGCGGGCAACGTATTAGGCGAATGAAAAGTGTAGATTGGCAGATAAAATACGTTGCTTGCTTTTATGATCTCTGCTCGGATAAATTTAAGGCAGAGATTTTTAATTCGGAAGAAGATAAGGTGAAGTTTTTTTCTACCGCTTATAATTCTGGTTATAATCAATCGGCTGAATCGGTGAAAAAAAAATTCAAGAATAAATATTTTCCCTATGGACCAGGTAAAGAAGTTGAACAATTTCCTTATTGTGATGTGTCGTTATATTATTACAAAAAACAGAAATAATGAAGCAGAATAAAATTCGCTTCATTATAAAAAACAAATGATAATGAAAATTAAAACTTTACTCCTCTTACTTATTTCTGTTATCGCTTTTTCTTGTGCAGAATCACCTGTGAAAGAAAATAAAACCGTTGCGAAGAAAAAAAAGAAAACAAAAATTGAAATTGCGGCATTGGTTCAGCCTCCGATAAAAGAATTAAATCCAGTTTTTGAAAGCATTGAAGTAGATGTGGCGCAAGGAGGAAATTTCATTATTCCGAACACAACAGGAAGCAAATTAATTATTCCGAAAAATATTTTTGTGGATGAAAAAAGAAAACTCATTAAAGGAAAAGTAGAAATCAAATACCGCGAATTTCATGATGCCGTAGATATTTTCTTAGCAGGAATCCCAATGGATTATGATGCAGCTGGAATGTTGAAGAGATTTGAAACAGCAGGTATGTTTGATATTCGAGCATTTTCGAAGGGAAAAGAAGTTTTTATTGATTCGGGCAAAGTGATGAAAGTAATCATGGGAAGCAATACCTATGGAAATAATTACCGTAAATTTAAACTAGACGAAAAAGGTACACGTAATTGGCATTATGTAGGCGAAAGTGATTCCAAACCAAGTAAGGAAAAAAGAAACTTAATTGCCTCGTTACATAAAAAAGTAAAAGCAACTAAAATTCCATTGGCGCCCGGACATTTTGCATTCAACTATCTCTCTGTTTTAGATGTCTTTTTGAAAGATGATGAAAAGCTAATTCTAAAAAGTAAAAAAGATCAGGGAATAGAATTAAAAATAAAAAAATACGGTGTAGAATGGCAAAATTTCTATAATTATGAATCCATCACCTTTAATGGAAATGTTTATCTCGCTTCATTGATGATTTGGAAAAAAATAACGGAAAAAGATTTTCCAGCGTGGGCAAATTCTGGTGAAACAAAAATTACATTAAAGGAAAATAATATTTATACTTTGGATTTTACTAAAAAAGGATTCGGAAAAGCAACTTATGAAATACAGGCGGTAATGCCACTCAAATCCTTATTGCAATTTTCTCCCGAATATTGGAAAAAAGAATACGATAAAGCATTTGCAGAGGTAATGAAAAGTGAATCCGAAAAATTACGTTCGATGGCGGATGTTTATCGCACTTTTGAATTTAATCAAATGGGAATTTACAATTATGATCAATTGATGAAAGATTCGTTAAATGTTCAAATCGTGGCCGATGTTAAATTTGATCGTGAAGTGGGAGATATCAAAAATATAGTGATTTTTTATGTAGGCGGTGATGGAAAATCATTGATTAAATTTCCCTATGAATTATGGACGAATATGACTTTGGTTCCAGATAATAATGCAAGAATGTTTGCATTGCTTCCAGAAAATTATATCGCGCTTTTGGATTCTGAGAAATACCGAAAAATAAATTTCAAGGAAATCCGAAAATCGGGAGAGAAACCAAGAATCACTTTGGAATTTACGACCGCTAAAAAAATTACGAGTGATGAAGAAATGAAGGAAATTGTGTTGGGGAAGAAGAATAGTTAAGTCGCGTTTTTCTTTCAAGGCTAAAGCCAAATTTCTCAAACACCTTTTAATGCGCGGGCTAAAGCCACGCGCCTAGGAAATAAAATCTGATTTACTAAATGTTGCTTAATGTAAATTGTGGTTGATTTTTATATAATTTTACATCAAATTCCAATCATGAAAGTAGCCGTTATCGGAGGAGGAAGCTGGGGAACAGCCATTGTCAAGATTCTTTGTAATAATCTGGATCAGGTCAACTGGTGGATTCACAAAGAAGAAAGTGTAAAACATGTATTAGAATTTCATCGAAATCCATCTTATTTACAATCGATAGAATTTGATCCGAAAAAAATTAATGTGAGTTCTTCTCTCGAAACTATTTTATATTCTTCTAATATTATCATTGTTGCAACGCCTGCTGCCTTCCTTCATAATTTATTCAAAGATGTTCCAACAGAGAAAATGAAAGATAAATTAATTTTTTCTGCAGTAAAAGGAATGATTCCTGAATTTCATTCTATTCCTGCTAGATATTTCCATAAACAATTTCGTACGCCCTATGAAGACATCGGAATCATCTCTGGGCCTTGCCATGCAGAGGAAGTAGCATTAGAAAGATTATCCTATCTCACGATTGCTTGTAATGATTCGGAGAATGCCGAAAAAATGGCAAATGCATTAGCTTGTCGTTATATCAAAACAACCGTTTCGGATGATTTATTTGGAACTGAATTATCTGCTGTACTAAAAAATATTTATGCTTTGGCAGGAGGAATTTGCAGTGGTTTGGGTTATGGCGATAATTTTCAAGCGGTACTAATTTCAAATGCAGCACAAGAGTTAGAAAAATTTATTGATGCGGTTCATACTATTCATCGTGATGTAAAATCTTCGGCTTACCTCGGAGATTTATTAGTAACGGCTTATTCTAATTTTTCGCGTAACCGCACATTCGGAAAAATGATTGGCAAAGGTTATTCGGTAAAAGCCGCACAACTAGAAATGGAAATGATTGCCGAAGGATATTATGCAGTGAATAGCATCATTGAAATGAATAAAAAATTCAAAGTAGAAATTCCCATTGTGCAAGCGGTGTACCATATTTTATATCAAAAAATTTCTCCTGCTTTGGAGATGCGTTTGTTGGCAGAGAAGCTGAGTTAAAAAAAGTGGCAGAAGCAGTTTTTGGATTCCCTAATTAATTTACCCAATTCTTTTCAATTTGAAGTTTACTAAAAAAATATTATTTCTCTATTCAGGTTTAATATTATTACTTTTTTCGTGTTCCCAAGAGACAAAAGATGATTTAGAAAAATTCAAAAAAGATTGTCCGGTTTCATCTGGATTTGATTTTCCCATTGGTTGGCCCACTTCTCAAGGATATTATAATGCACAAAAATTTAAAGAGAACAATCACTTAGGAGAAGATTGGAATGGCAAAGGTGGTGGAGATACCGATTTGGGTGATGATGTATTTACTTGTTCCGATGGAATTGTTTTTTTTGCGGTAGATTTAAAAGGCGGTTGGGGAAATGTTGTTCGTGTATTGCATAATGTTGGTACAAAAGAAAAACCAATTTGGATGGAGAGTGTATATGCGCATTTGGATAAAATTCTCGTAAAAGAAAATCAAACTTTAAAACGCGGAGAAAAAATTGGCACCATAGGAAATGCACATGGGAAATACAAAGCTCATTTACATTTAGAAATACGCGATAAAGTAGGGATGGAAATTGGGCCAGGATATTCTGAAAATACAGAAGGATATTTAGATCCCACACAATTTATTTTAGGGTTTAGAAAGAGAATTCCATGACAAAAAAATGATGATTCATTCTTCGATACTCCCGATAGCTATCGGGATCGAAGACTCGAATCACTCAGAATGACTGTCATGTTTTTAAATTAAATAGTCCAGTCATCCTGAGTAGCGAGGCGCGAGCGTATCGAAGGATAAAAAAAGCACCGCCCTTTCGAACGATGCTTCTTACATTATTACTATTTCTTTATTCCGTTTTCTTCAATTATTCATTTTACATTTTTCATTCAAATCATTCCTTAATCAATTTCATGTGTTGTGCATTTCCATTTTCATTGGTAATAGTTACCAAATAAATTCCTGCATTCATTCCTGATAAAGAAATTTGTTGCTCATTATTTCCAGTTTTAGCAGCGTAATTTTGTGAAGTCACTAGTTTTCCGTTAATATCTGAAATAGAGATTTGGTAATTTCCAACTTCTGTTGAAACAAAATTTAGGGTTACATTTTCATTAGCTGGATTCGGGTACATAGAAATATTTTCCATTTCAGTTTCCTCTACTCCTAATGTGCTTCCTTCGGTAACTACTAAATGAGTATTTATAGTTGGATTGTTTATAACGTCAACTATACCACTTGGCCAACAAATAGTCACACTATTTACTTGGGTATCGTTACCTAAACCGAAATGCGCATTTAATGTTTGCATAGAAGAAAATGCTTGTGCGCTACGAATATCACGAATTTGATTTCCTAAGGCAGAGCTAATCGTAATACGTGCGCCAATTCCTTGTTTATTACTTTGCACACCAACGGTAGAAATAGTAAGATAATTATTAGTGTCCACATCGTTAAAATAAATCGTAGATCCACTCATAATATCAATTGCACCATCATGATTTAAATCGCCAGTTGCACCAGAATAAGCGGGTGAACTAGAAGCGGTAAATGTCATATCTCCATTGTTAAACATAATTAATCCACCTAATCCAAAAACATCTACCCAACCATCATTATTAAAATCTACAGGTTGATTTTCAATTCCCATACTATTTGAATAATTATCAAATCCAGAACCAGCAGTTATATTGGTAAAAGTTCCATCACCATTGTTTTTATAAAGTTTATGTGCTCCACTTGAACTACTCGAAGCTCCAAGAAATGCATCCATATCACCATCGTTGTCATAATCTGCCCAAGCAGAAGACCAATTTTGTGATGCATCATTAATTCCTGCTGCAGCGCCAACGCTCGTATAAGTTCCATCTCCATTGTTCCGGTGTAATTGGTCTATCGCATCACTTCCGCATTTGGCAATAAATAAATCGATATCGCAATCATTATCGTAGTCAATCCAAACAGAACCATAATTTCCTGCGTTAGGACCAAGACCACCTTGATGGTGAACAAAAGTTCCATCTCCATTACTTTCATACCAAACATTAGCATCTACATCGTGACAGACGAAAGCATCTGCTACTCCATTATTGTTTACGTCTACCACATTGGTTCTTTGAGAGAAAATATAATTTGCATCAGAAAAATGGGAATAACCTGTCCCCGTTGAATTAGCCATAATGATACTCGCTCCACTTCCTCCACCATAAATTAAATCGGTATATCCATTGTTATCCATATCTCCACCAGCAATACTCCAAGAGGGTGGGTTAGCAACTGCTCCAGTAATCGTGTAAGTTTGAGAAGTAAAAGTTCCTGGCGTTACGGTTGATTGATAATATATCGAAAGTGAATTTCCACTTGGTGCAACAATATCATCAAATTTATCATTGTTCATGTCCACCACACATTGACTTGAAACCCCAAAACCTTGTGGAGTAAAAGTTATCATTGCTGTTGGCGTTCCGCCTCCACCACCACTTCCATCAACTTGCTGGAGAGTGAAATCTATTGGCATATTCCCCCAATACGTATCAAAAACGATATAATAAGTGGTTCCTGCGTTTGCAGCGAAAGTAGCAATGGATAAATAAGCAGACTCATCATCTCCGTAAGCTTCGCAAATCAATGCGCCACAATTTCCACTAAAAACAGAAATACGAGTATCTAAGCCTGTATTTAATGCAGTCACTGTTGAAACAGTAATTGAGGTATCAACTGAAGAAGTATAAGTATACCATTTAAAATTTTCACTTCCGTTTAGAAATTGACAATGCGAAGGAACCGGCACTGTGGTGCTTTGTCCTGCTACAACAGTATTTGAACCTAAACTGGCAGGAATTGCCGTGGCACAAGTGGATTGTGCTTGCAATGCTGCTGCGGAGACAAAAAGTGATAAGAAAAGGAGTAATTGATTTTTCATAAACATAAGATTAAGTTTAATTGCATATTGGTGAAAGTGAATTAATATATTCTTCTAGTAAATCGACAGCTTCTTGGTGCACCACTGTTCGTCCCATTAAAGGCATCATAAATTGTGCATCATTGGTATTCATGCGGTAGTACATTACTGACTTATTAATATTTCCTCTAGCAATAATATGAGTTAACTGAGGATTAATAGTTTGTTGCGGAGCAATACAAATACCAAGATTAGTAGGGTCAACCGTTTTATTATAGCCAAGGCGAATGGGTCGATAATAACAATGTCCTTCATCACTATGGCAATGCGCACAATTTGCATCGAGGTAAGAACGCATGCGAAGCCCAACGGGTTGTGTTTCGTCCATCCAATCAACTACACTATATACATTTGTTGGAATATTTCCATCGAGATAGCCTACTTGTTTCAATTTTTGTAATTGATTCATTACCCCATCAGAATAAGTATAAGCTTTATTGAGGTGGAGAGGTTTTGGAATAATGGGTGTATTTAAATTATTTGCTTTATGACAAGTATGACATTCTGCCTCTGAAGGAATACGAAAATTTACACTCTTAGGTGTGCCTTTTTCAATCCAATCAATCTGCTGATAACTTCCATCTAAATTATTATAAGCTTCTGTTTGATCTTCATTCCAAATATAATCGGCAAAAATCCATGCTCCGTTTCGTTTAATTAATAAACGAGTTTCAAGAATCCTACGGTTGTTTAAAGGTTGAACACTGTCGTAATAGAAATTCTTGATAAATACTGTTCCGTTTGGAAAGTCGAGCAAGGAAGTATCATTTACATAATTGGCAGAAGTGCCAGGCATCATCCAAATGAATCGCTTTTTATGAGCGTAATCTGAAAACAAGGGAGTGATGGGTTCATAGGGTATTACCATTTCATTTGGCTCCATATTTTTTATATCACCAATGAAAAAACGGTAATCACTTAGTTTTGCATAGGGAACTTTATCAATTTCAAAATTCACACCAGTTTCGGCAGGAGGAGGAAGTAATTCTACTTCATTATCCTTGGAGCAAGCCGATAAAGCAAGTACGAACAAAAATAAAATGGGATAAGAAAACTTCATAGCAAAATTATATCACTTCAAATATAGACAGAAAGACTGATATTACATACTAGAAGTTGCATGAATAATTTAACATTCTTCGGTACTCCAGATAGCTATCGGGATCGAAGACTCGAATCACTCAGAATAACTGTCATGTTTTAAATTAAATAGTCCAGTCATCCTGAGTAGCGAGGCACGAGCGTATAGAAGGATAAAAAAAGCACCGCCCTTTCGAACGATGCTTATTAACTCCATCAAAGCAATTAAAGCATTAGTTTTTAACTAAGCGAATATGATTTAACATTCCGTTTTCAGTGGCAATAGTTACCAAATAAATTCCCGCTTCTATTCCATTCAAATTAATTTGCTTCAAGTTATTTCCTTTTTGAGCAGAATAGTTTTCGGTGTAAATTAATTTACCTGTAACATCATTCAATGTGATAGAGTGATTACCTGCAGAAAGTGAGTTGTATTCTAAACTTACATTTTCTGCAGCGGGGTTTGGATAAGCCATGAATTCAGTAATAATATTCACTACTTCTTCTAATCCTAAAGCAGAAGGAGCAGTAACATTTAAAGTAAATCCATTTCTTGAAACATCGGCCATTAATTGGGTAATGCCAATTGTATCGCAATAGGTGCTTGTACAAGAAGAATCAGCTATGGTTAAACAAACCGCATACATTCCAAGATTCGCATAAGTATGTGTTGGATATTGAAGGTTGGAAGTGTTACCATCACCAAAATCCCAGAAATAAGATGTACCACCATTTGAAGAATTAGAATTGTTTACTAAATAAACTGTACTGTTAAGTGAGTCAATGTAAGAATAGAAAGAAGCATTACAAGCCAGGCCACCAACTATGATAGTTTGGCAATAAGTATCCGTACAATTTGCACCAGTAACTGTTAAACAAACAGAATATGTTCCGGGCGCAAAAGTATTTGAAGGATATTGCAGTGTTGAAGAATTTCCATCACCAAAATCCCAAAAATAAGTTAACCCAGAACCATAAGACATATCCACGAAATAATAATTTCCTGAATTGTTTTGATCATA
>JBIPLT010000127.1:0-8704 GCA_044368255.1 Flavobacteriales bacterium | reverse complement strand
ATTACTTGCTCAGCCGCGCGGCCACCTAAGGTTGCACACATCTCATCTAATATTTGTTCTGTGCGAGTGATTTGTCTCTCTTCTGGCAAATACCAAGCGGCACCTAACGATTGTCCACGAGGAACGATAGTTACTTTTACCAATGGAGAAGCATGTTCCACCAACCAAGAAACAGTTGCATGTCCAGCTTCATGATAAGCGATTACTTTTTTCTCGTCTTTAGAAACAATTTTATTTTTCTTCTCTAATCCGCCAATAATTCTATCCACTGCATCCAAAAAATCTTGTTTTTCTACAACGTTTTTCTTTTTACGTGCAGCAATCAAGGCTGCTTCATTACAAATGTTGGCAATATCTGCTCCGGAAAAACCAGGAGTTTGTCTCGACAAGAAATCAACATCTAAATCTTTTTCTGCTTTAATAGGACGAAGATGCACTTGGAAAATCGCTTTTCGTTCATTTAAATCTGGAAGATCAACATAAATCTGGCGATCAAAACGGCCTGCACGCATTAATGCTCTATCTAAAATATCAGCTCTATTCGTTGCTGCCAGAATAATTACTCCGCTGTTGGTTCCAAAACCATCCATCTCGGTGAGCAATTGATTCAACGTATTTTCTCGTTCATCATTCGCTCCCATATTCGGGTTTTTCCCTCTGGCACGACCAATCGCATCAATTTCATCAATGAAAATAATACATGGTGCTTTTTCTTTTGCTTGACGGAAAAGATCACGAACACGTGATGCGCCAACTCCTACAAACATCTCTACGAAATCAGATCCCGATAATGAGAAAAATGGAACTTGCGCTTCACCGGCAACGGCCTTTGCCAATAATGTTTTTCCAGTTCCTGGTGAACCAACCAACAAAGCTCCTTTCGGAATTTTTGCTCCAAGTTCAGTATATTTTTTTGGATGTTTTAAGAATTCTACAATCTCTTGAATTTCTTCTTTTGCTCCTTGTAATCCTGCTACATCATTAAATGTAACGTTTGTACTTTTTTCTTTGTCGAATAATTGTGCTTTTGATTTTCCAATATTAAAAAGTTGCCCTCCACCGCCGCCACCACCGGAAACTCTGCGCATAATGAAAATCCAAACGACAATGATAATTACGAATGGTAAAAGCCAACCTAAAATATCTCTTGTCCAGTTTTCGCGAATTTCAAACTTGTATTTGAAGTTTTCACCAATGACTTTACCTTCTTCACTAATTCTTTTCGCTCTTTCTGCATGTAGAATTTTAATTTCTTTAGTAAACTCATCAGCTGGACCCGTATTGAATTTCAAATGCGGACCTGTTTCTTCTTTTAATTTATTTCCTTCTTTGTCTTTGTAATTTTTAAGACCTTTTTTATTCAAAAATACTTCTGCTGATCTTTCATTTTCAATAATGATTACATTATCTACATAACCTTTTTCTACTAATTCTTTGAATTCTTCATAACTAGTATCTTTTGCGCTAGGCGTCCAGCTAAAAAGATTGATAGATATCAATAAAATAAAAATGATAGCGTAAATCCAATAAAAATTGAATTGAGGTGTTTTACCTGTTTTCCTCTTCTGACCTTTGTTTTCCGACATGTTACTTTTTCTTAGATTTTGCTACAGCCTTTTTTGTTTTAACTACGGTTGCCTTAGATGATGCTTTAGCTTTCACTACTGTTTTAGTTTTGACAGGAGCTTTTTCCGTTGCTTTTTTGGGAGCTGCTTTCTTTACTGACGTTTTATCTGTCTTTTTTATTGTAGCTTTTATGACAATTTCTTCTTCATCAATTTCTGTAATGGCGGCATCTGCCCAAAGATTCTCAATATCATAAAAATCACGCGCTTCCTTAAAGAAAACATGAACCACCACATTTACATAATCCATTAAAACCCATTGGGCATTTTGTAAACCTTCTACATGCCATGGTTTTTCACCAGTAGCTTTTGTTACTTCAAATTCAATTGAATCGGCTATTGCCACCGCTTGACGTGTGGAATCTCCATGACAAATAATGAAATAATCGGTAGAAGCATAATTCAATCCTGAAAGATCAAATTTTCGAATCATTTTACCTTTTTTCTCTCTAACACCTTTAATTATTGCTTCCAATAATGCGTCTGTATTCTCTTTAGTATTTTTGATTTTTTGCGCCGGTGGCACTCGATGGGGTGATTTCTTCGCCATTATTTTTTATTAAGGCAACAAACCTACACAATTTTTTGGGTTATTCTTATATTTTCCCAATGAAAACTTTATTAATAAATAAGTCTGTTCTGGGTGGATTCTATTTTAATTCGAAGTAAAATATTTATTATCTATCAAAATCCAGTATTTTTACCTTAGAAAAATACAAATTATGTCTGGATTTACCGATTCATCCTCTATAATTGGAAAAAATGTAATTCGATTAGAATCGGTTCATTCAACTAACGAATACCTTTCTGAGCTAACTTTTAAAAACAATTTAGCTGAAGGAACGGCTGTTCTTGCTCTTGAACAAACTCAAGGAAGAGGTCAAAAAGGCACTATTTGGAAATCGGAATCAGGAAAAAACTTAATGGTTTCATTCTTACTTTATCCTAATTTTCTATTGGTTTCCGATCAATTTCTATTAAGTAAAATTTTAGCTTTATCTGTTTTAAAGACGCTTCAAAAATTTTTACCAGAAACGGCTGAAATTAAAATTAAATGGCCAAATGATATTTATGTAAATAATTACAAAATAAGTGGAATATTAATAGAAAACTCCATTCAAAATTCGAAATTAAGACAATCTATTATTGGAATTGGAATAAATATCAATCAAGTTGAATTTCCCCCTGAATTTAATGCAATTTCATTGATGAATATCACCCAAAAGGAAACAGAAATTGAATTTGTTTTCGAAGAATTATGCATAAATATTAATCAATATTATTCATTGCTTAAATCGGCTCAATTAAATAGAATCAATGAATCTTATCAACGGGAATTATATCAACTTAATGAATGGAAGAAATTTAAGTATACTCATGAAGTTCTTGAAGCGAGAATTACCGGAGTAGATTCCAATGGAAAATTACAATTAATTAAAAAGAAAGATCAGCGAATCTCTGCTGATTTGAAAGAAATTATTTTTGTTCGCGAACTTTAATTAGTTGATCGCTTATATAATTGAAAAGGCTCGTCAATGGTTTCTCCGCCACCATTTTCACAAACATGTTCATTTCGCCATTAAATTCAATAAAGCCTTCAACTAACCCATCCACTTCCTTCATGTGGATATCAAGTGTAAAAGGAAAGGGTGCGCCTTCTCCAGAAAGAATATGAATCTTCGATTGAGCATCAACAGAATCATAAATCAAAGGGATTTTTATTCCACCTTGAACTTTAAAAGAGCAATCTTTTTCAGTTGATTTCCAATCAGAAATTTTATCCTTTGGAAGCAATTGAATGAAATTATTCATGTCTGTTAAGAAAGCTACCACTTCGTTTAAAGGGCCATTAACTTTAACATGGTTACTTTCTATTCGTACCATAATTAAATTAGAATTTTATTACTCCACTCTTTTGGATTTTCACACCATTTTTTTAGCGTTTCTACATCTTGCTTTTTAATGTATTCTGATTTCAAAGCTTGCTCTACTAAAATAGTGTAATCTGTGAGCGTAATTAATTTGATCCCTTTTTTATCAAATACATCCTTTGCCTCACTAAATCCATAAGAAAAAATAGCCACCATTCCTTTCACATTAATTCCTGCTTCTAATAAAGCATCCACAGCAGTTAAACTACTTTTTCCAGTAGAAACTAAATCTTCTACCACCACCACTGTTTGTCCTTTTTCTAGATGGCCTTCAATCAAATTTTTCATTCCATGAGCTTTTGCTTCCGAACGAACATAAGCAAACGGCAAACCCAACTCTTGGGCAACCAACGCTCCTTGAGCAATTCCTCCAGTTGCAACTCCCACGATAGCATCGGGTTTCGGGAAATTTTCACTTACCAAATTAGATAGTTGTTGGCGAATATAGGTTCTTACATTGGGAAAAGACAAAGTAATCCGATTATCACAATAAATAGGAGATCTTAAACCCGAAGCCCAAGTAAATGGATTTGCAGGTTGTAATTTTACCGCTTTAATTTGTAAGAGAAATTCTGCTACTTTTAGGGCTGAATCGTTTTTAACTGACATAGTGTGCAAATGTATAAAGTTTTCATCAACAACTTCCCTGTTTTTCTGGCTTCTGCCAATGAAACTATCAACATAAAAAACCCTTTTGTTGATATTAATTGTGAATCAAAATCGGATGCTAAAAAAATTATACATAGGCATATTTTGGCAAATGGCACAAAAACACTCGTCGCTCGAAATACTGACATAGAGCTACTCTGGAAATACTTTTTTGAAGATTATGTTCCGGTTAAAGCTGCAGGAGGACTAGTTTTCAATGAAAAAAAAGAAATGCTATTTATTTTCAGGAATAAGAAATGGGATCTTCCCAAAGGAAAAATTGATGGAAACGAAGATGAAGAAACGGCAGCACTTCGAGAAGTAAATGAAGAATGTGGCTTAGTTGGGCATTCGATAGAGTCAAAAATTATAAACACCTATCATACTTATCCATTCGATAACTCCTTAGCGATTAAAACCACCGCCTGGTTTTTGATGAAGGTAAAAAATACAAATAATTTAAAACCTCAACTCGAAGAAGGGATTACAGATGTAGTTTGGAAATCAAAAAATGATTTTCCGGAAATTATGAAGAATACTTATGGGTCGATAGAGGATGTTCTTAAAGAATTTTGAATTTCGGATTTCAGATTTCGGATTTCAATGAACGAATCAATATAATTACTTCAAATAAAATTCATCGGCCTAGTATTTTTTAAATACCAATTTATTAATTAAGGTGAGAGTAAATAAATTCGAAATTCAACATTCGAAATCTGTCCTGTTTTTTGAATAAAGCATTTTATCAAACTTACTTTCGTTTCTTATTCCAAAAAATATTATGAAATGTTTCGTCAATGGATTTGAATGTTCCATTAGGTGATGGTCGCAATGCTGGTGCTTGTCGAAATTTGCCTTCTTCGTCTATTAAATAATAAGCTGGCAAAGATTTTATTTGATACAAATCTAGAATTTCATTATCCGAATGGCCATCTAAAAAATACCAATCATATTCGGGATGCTTTTTCATAAAATCAACAAAATCACTTTTTTTCTCATCCATATTCACACTGATATAAATGATTGGATCAATACCTCTCTTCTCATCTTTATATCTTGCGCGATAACCGGGATATAATTTCAATTCAGAAACACTGGTGGTATTCCAAGTTGTCCAGAAACTTAAATAAACAAACTTGCCTTTAAATTGAGAAAGTGAAATGGTATCTCCCTTTAATGTAGTTAATTTAAAATCGGGAGCATCAAATCCATTGTTAAGACAAGTCAGTTTTTTATAAACAGAAGCAGCTACTTTTTTATTCTCTTCGCTAATTCCATAATTAGCAATTGAATCTAAAATCACCAATACATTTTTTGGATCAAGTTCTGAATTGTAATAATTTTCCATTAATCCCTTAATGAGAATTAACTCTCTTACATTTTGATTATTGGTAAAACTATTTTTTTCGATGGCATTAAAAAGTAATTTCATACTTGCTTTTTCATTTACTGCCACTAAAATATTTTCATTTATTTCGGGTGATAAATTAGAGATTGGTTCAGCATAAAACTCATTGAATAATTGCATGTATTTATCATGCTGATATTCTATTTTTCTTCCTCGAATGTATTGCTCGTAAACAGATGCTTTCGCCATCATTTGTCCATTTTCCATATCGCCCATTAATTCAAGCATTGCTGTTGAATAATAGACATAATCGATAAAAAAAGGCACATTAATTTCTTTGTAAACTCGAGTGATTTTTTGTTTGAAGGTATCTAGGTGTAATTTGAATTCTGGCTTATGAAGAATCAACATGTTTTTAGAAACAAAATAATCATAACGATAATCAAAATCGATGATAAGATTATTAATATCATATTTAGCAATCGAATCGAAATACATTTCCACTTTCGTTTCATCAAGCGAACGAGCCGTATTTGCATCAGGTAAAGGAAAAGAAATAGAATAATTTCCACCTGGCTGCAAATAAATAATAGCACTCACACTTCCAATTTTTACTAGTGCATATTCTATTTTTTCTAATTCGGCAGAGATTGTAAACTTACCGTCAGTATCCACAGAGCTTTTAGCAATGACCTGTCGCGCCATGGATAAAAAATCTTTGAACGTAATAATAGAAACAGATTTTCCTTCATAGCCCTTAGCTACACCTGAAATCGTTACTTTTTCGGCAAATGAAATGTTCATTGCTAAAAGCAATACCCAAAAACAAATGATGCGTTGCATACTATAACTTTATTGATTCAGGTAAAAATGCCTTCACGTCTCCCCCGTTCTTTATAATTTCTCTAACTATACTTGAATTAATAGCTGAATATTCTTGCTCTGTTAAAATAAAAATGGTTTCAATATCATTGACTATTGTTTTATTCATTTGTGCAATAGATTTTTCATATTCAAAATCTAATGTTGAACGTAAACCTCGAAGAATAAATTTTGAATCGTGTTTCTTACATAAATCTACTGTCAATCCTTCATAGGTAATTACTTCAATTTTCGAATTTTGATTGTAAATTTCTTTGATCCATTGCATTCTTTGTTCTTTCGAAAACATGGATTGTTTTCCTGAATTTACGCCAATGGCCACAATAATTTTATCAAATAAAGGTAAGGCACGATTCAAAACTGAAACATGTCCGCGTGTGATGGGATCAAATGACCCTGGAAAAACCGCTACTTTACTCATTCTGGTTTTATAAATTCAAAAAAGCTAAAATTCACATTTCCATATTTACGATGAAAAACGAAAAAAGGATATGTTGAGAAATCAATTTCCCTGCCATGTTCTACAATCAACAAGTTGTTTTCATTTAAAACCCCTGATTCAAAGATACTTTGTGGCAAAATATTTAATTCTTTCAAATCATAAGGAGGATCACAAAAAACTAAATCGAAGCCTTTATCTGTTGGTCGCTTCAACCATTTGAATACTTCAGATTTAATGGTGGTCACATTTTTTACCTTCATTTCTGTGGCAAAACTTCTAATACAAGTGAGACACTCTGAATTTTGTTCTACCGCAGTGACAGAACCAACACCTCGAGAAATAAATTCCATGGTAATGTTTCCAGTTCCTGCGAAAAGTTCCAATACTTTCAAATCGGTTAAATCCAATCGATTTTCGAGAATATTAAACAAAGCTTCTTTGGCAAAATCAGTAGTGGGACGTGCAGAGATTTTACCTTTCGGTTTTAGGGTTCTTCCTTTGAGATATCCGCCAACTATACGCAAGCTTGTTGGTGTATTAAGGTATAAAAACGCTTTTGTATTTCATCTTTTTCAGGATTAGAAACGCGAAAGAATTTTTTAAGGTAATCTTCCATCACTTTATTAGAGAGTGGTCCTGAAATATTCAAATCACAATCTTGAACTGGAATATTTAATTGCTCTAAAGCAAATTGAAAATAGTAAGCTAAATCCTCGTGAATCTTCCAACTAAAAAGATTACAAAATTTTATTTTTCCATGATCAGAAATAACCTGAACAAAAATATCTTGAAAAACAATTAACCAAGCCGAATAGGAATTGGTATTTAATTTCGGAAAAATTGATTCTATAGAAGTTGAAACTACATGTCGATGAATAACCGAAGGATATTTCTTTTCAAGTTTATCTTCAAAATTTTTATCGATAGCATAAACGCACCAAGCATCTAAAGAGGGAATCAAATGAGAGTGGATATTGTATTCTGAAGGCAATTGAACATTCAAATTTAAATAAGAACTAAGCTCATTGCTTTCATAAATATCATTTGGAACAAGCGTAAAAAATGGATTCACCACAGCACAACTTACTGATTGAAATCCATTATCCATATAAACTGGTTTTTCAGTTTCTACAGCCAATAAATTTCCAGATTTTGCATCATGAATGGCACAGCATAAAAAATGATCACCCGTCTCAATAGACAGGTGATAATTTAATGTTTCAGCTGGATTAAAATTGCTGTGAGAAAATTCTTTTTTATTCGTCCCAGTTACCATTAGTAGTCGGTTCTTTTAATGAGCCTACTTTCAAAGTATCGTATTTTCCTTCGTTCAATCTAGAGTTTTGTAAGTACCATTTTGCTTCAAAAACGGGTAATTCAACACCATTTTTGAAAACGGTTGATGCCTTAAAATCAATTTTCTTTTTTCCGCCAGTAAAAGGTGCAACATCTAATGAATCTACATTAAAAGGATAACGGGAAATTCTTTTAGAAGCCTTCTTTTCGTTTAAGAAAATTTTATTTACTACTGGTTCATAAGTTGTATCACGTTTAATGATACCCAATAAAACACCTTCAACTTCTGTTAGTTTTTCAGGTCTATCTTTATACTTTACAGGATCAATAGCTCTCAAAGTATCTACCCACTCATCACGAATATAATCAGGAATTGATCCTTCTTTAATGATACTCATTGCTTTTCCATTCTTAACGAATCCTTTCAATTCGTTAATGTCTTTGGCATACTTTCCATATACCAAACGAAATTCCACTTGAGCGTCGCGGATGTCAATTAATCGTTGCTTGATTTCTGTTTTTATAATTTCTT
>JBIPLT010000342.1:0-2904 GCA_044368255.1 Flavobacteriales bacterium | reverse complement strand
AGTAGAATAAATCAGGTTCAAGAAGCGTAGTAAGAAATGAAAAATAGTTAGATGTAAAATATAGCCTCAATGAAAATTGGGGCTTTTTATTTCACCCTTCGATACGTTTCTCGAAGACTCGAAACTACTCAGGATGACCATACATAAAACATTAACTAGTCATCCTGAGTAGCGAGGCACGAGCGTATCGAAGGATAAAGTATAGTAAATCTATTCTTTCAAGATCACAAATTGTGACCTTGAATCTAGTTAGATTTGATTTCAAGATCGCATTTTGCGACCTTGAAATTGAATAACTTTGAAAAGAAATCATTTTATGAAAACATTAATTCTAATCTCAATATCTATTTTCATTTGCTCTTGTAATTCCCCCGAAAAAAGGTTCAAACTGAAAAACCTGAAACTAAAAACTAGATAACATTTTAAAAGTTAAACCAGAAATTTCTGAAGAAGATAAATCTGTTTCACCTATAGAAATATGGCCAGAAGTAAATTTTCTTCCAGATGAAATTTCAAAAATCAGCCAAGATAAAAATCATTTCACTTTTTGAATTGCTGCTGATCCTAACGAAACGAAAATAATATGGTCAATGAAAATTTGATCACGCTAAAAGATTGGAGAAAAAAAACTTTCAAAAAATAACCCGATTACTAAAGATGGAGAAAAACAAATGGCTTATATTTTTACAGAGAATAAATTTTTCTGTGATGATGATATTATCGATTTTAATTATATCCACATTCTTTTTACCATTTGAAGAAAATTGGCGATTTCTTCCAATTTTCAAATTTCAAATTTTAGCCCCTGATAAATTCATTGAAATTTTTGTGCATGCCTTTATATTTGATTTTAATCTTGGATTTTACTTCCAATTATTCGTATTAGTTTTTTCATTTATGATTTTCTTTTCTACTAAAAGAAATATTTCTTTTCACATGATGTACGTTCTCTTAATTCTAAGAAGCATATTAATTTTAATGCAAAACACTACACCACCCAATAATTATATTTCTAAAGACGGAGATCAAACCATAATAAGTATACATCTATTTTATATTATCTTTTTTGGTTTGTTGTTCGCATTAAACTTAATTTTTGACACAAAAAAAAGGCCCCGTCATTCGGAGCCTTATGATATCATTAAAGATTAAATCAATTAAGCATTCACTGTTGCTTTTGGTGCAGCTGCTAAAATATCTGCTGCAGTTCCTTTTTCATATTGCTCAAAATTCTTAACGAATTGTCCAGCTAATTTATTCAAGGTAGAATCATAAGCATTTTTATCTGCCCATGTAGAACGCGGATTTAAAATTTCGGCAGGCACTTCTTTACATTCTTTCGGAATAGCTAAATTAAATACGGGTAAAGTATCAAAGGCTACTTTTTCCAATTCGCCAGTTAATGCAGCCGTAATCATGGCACGAGTAAATTTCAATTTCATTCTAGATCCAACACCATACGCACCGCCAGACCATCCTGTATTCACTAACCAAACGTTTACATTATTCTCTTTCATTTTCTTTCCTAACAATTCCGCATATTTTGCTGGATGTAATGGCAAAAATGCTCTTCCGAAACAAGCGGAGAAAGTAGTTTGCGGTTCTGTTACGCCTACTTCAGTTCCGGCAACTTTCGCTGTATAACCAGAAATAAAATGATACATCGCTTGCTCTGCAGTTAATTTAGAAATTGGAGGCAATACTCCAAAGGCATCACAAGTTAAAAAGAAAATATTTTTTGGATTTCCACCTACCGATGGATGAACAGCATTCTTGATGTGATCAATTGGATAACTTACACGCGTATTTTCAGTCTTCGTGCTATCGGTAAAATCAACCGATGATGTATTTTCAATAAAATTAATATTTTCGAGAATAGCGCCAAATTTAATAGCATCCCAAATTTCAGGTTCTTTTTCTGCCGTAAGATCTATACATTTTGCATAGCATCCTCCTTCGAAATTAAACACTGAACCATCCGCCCAACCATGTTCATCATCACCAATTAATCCACGATTAGGGTCAGCAGACAAAGTAGTTTTACCTGTGCCTGATAAACCAAAGAAAACAGCAGTATCTCCATTCTTTCCAATATTAGCAGAACAATGCATCGATAAAGTATTTTTTTCGTGAGGAAGAACAAAATTCAATACTGAAAAAATTCCTTTTTTAATTTCTCCTGTATATCCAGTTCCACCTATGATAATCATTTTGCGAGTAAAATCAATGGCTGCAAAATTATGTTGACGAGTTCCATCAATTTTAGGATCTGCTTTAAATCCTGGTGCGCATACAATGTGCCATTCAGCATCAAAATTTTCTAATTCTGCCAATGAAGGACGAATGAACATATTATTGGCAAACATATTTGCCCAAGGAGTTTCAGTAATCACACGAATGTTCATTCTGAATTTTGGATCAGCGCAAGCATATACATCACGAACATAAACATCGCGATTAGTTAAATAGGCTTTCATTCGGTCATAAAGTGCATTAAATTTTTCGGGCGTAAATTTGATATTGATATCTCCCCACCAAACTGCATTTTCAGTTTTAGCATCGCAAACAATAAATTTATCTTTTGGTGAACGCCCCGTAAATTCACCTGTTTCAATTGCCAAAGCACCTGTATCTGCTAAAACACCTTGTCCATGCAAAATGGTTTCTTCTACTAATTCAGCTGGAGTTAAATTCCAATAAGCATTTTCTACATTTCCTAAACCAAGTTCGTTGAGGGTGTTTTTTGAAGATCGTAATCCAAAATCGTTCATAATATGTTAGGTTTTTATTGTGAGGCAAATTTAAGAATTGTAATAGGTTTTTGAGGATGATTTTACAGCATCTTATTCACAGGATTGACAAACGGTTAATAAATAATTTTGAAAAACTTTAACGAATAGTTAA
>JBIPLT010000404.1:0-2906 GCA_044368255.1 Flavobacteriales bacterium | reverse complement strand
AGGACGGACACTCACTCGTCACCCCAGGACACTCCGACCTTCTTCCAGCTATCGAGCGCACCCCACAGCAGGCAGGAAAAAGAATCCTATGGCACCTTCTAGACGTCACAGAGCCAGAAGCGAAGGAAGCAGCAATGCTCCTCCTCACCACCCTACGAGCTAAAGACACCCCGATCCACCTCCGCACAAACCTAGACCAAGACATCGATGAGCTCCTCATGCGCCTGCAGGAAGGCCCAGACTCCCTAGCCAGCCACACGACCTCCAACATCCTCACGAAAGGGGAATGGGGCCGAGTGCCCTTCGATGCTCTCCTCCGCGAGGCGGTCAGAAGTCGCACAAACACGGCACACCACACAAGACTCCCCGACGGCACAGGACACCTCCTCCTCCTCACAGCCCCCACTTGGACAAACACACCTGTAAGGATGGAAGTCATGTACGGACTGGAATGGACCCAAACAGCGTTGAGAGCCGCAACCGACAGAGGCAACGCGGGAAACATCCTCCAACAAGCCAAAGTCCACGCGGCAAAACAAGTACTACTAGATGAAGCGCTGAAGCAACCGATATACGTTGAAGGAGCAAATGTGGTAAATGATACCATCCAAAGAACAGGGCCACCTAGCGCCACCGACCCCCGCGCAGAACCCGAGTCCCTGTCGCACGGCAGCAGAACCCAGCACCCATACAACGCCTCCAGCGACGGCGCAGCCTCAACAACCGCCCTTGAAGGACTGGAAAATCTATGCCGCGCGAACCTCCTGACGGCAACCCCACACCGCAACGGCCTCCTCTTTGGCCCATACATCCCCATAGCTGCCGACAGCGGGGAATCACAAGGCGAGAGCTCTGACGATATGAATGACGATGAAACAGACAAACCCCCCAAAGGGAAAGTCGGCACCGCCGCCGAACCATCATTATGATGGAGGTACAAGAAGACATGGAGGAAGCGCCGGAACAAAGGCAGGGAAACACATACAACCACACCCACCCACACACAACACCACATCACACACAAGACCCAGAATGGCGAGAACCCGCAAACACCTTTGGAGAGTGTGCACGAGGGACATGCAACTGCTGCCCAGCAGCACTGGACCACATGGACAAGTCTGAGGGCGGACCGTCCAGCACCAGCCACCACCAGCCCCCCCTACGCCGCTCGACGCGACAAAAAAAAACGCAAATCGCACCGATAGACCAATGTAGCTGGAGACAAGCACAAGAGCAGGGCTCCTTCTGCCCTCGACCCTGCCAAGGTCACCAAGGCGCCTCGTGCACCAACCAGCTCCCCACCTGGGAGACGGAAACGTGGGTGCACCTCGAGCACACGCCAGGCCTAGTCCCCAACAGCCGCCCCCTCAAAGCAGCGCGCTCTATCCCAAAAGGCACACTTTTCACCCAATTTGGAGGCCACGCCCTACAGAAAGAAACACACCCGCATGCCTATGACACCTTCACGGCCCTCAGGCGGAGAATAGAACGCGAACCAGGCCACGAGAGGCTCCAGTACGTAGTCCAAACAGAGGGAGCATACTGGATCCCCCCGAACGACCAGCCACTCATCAACCGGCTCTCACCCTCCAGTCAGCTCAAGGCGCTCCTGACTACGACGCCACCGACCGCAGGCCTCGGACAATACGCAAACCACTCCTGCTGTCACGAATGCATCAATGCGGAAATCGCCCCAATGGTCATTCTGGTAGAAAACGAAACTGGAGAATGGCGAGACCTACAAGGGATAGCCCTAAGATCTACTAAGGAAATACAAGCGGAAGAGGAAGTTTTTATCTCGTATGGTGAGATAGACACCTGGAAGCAAGTTTTCACGTGCGTCTGTTGCAAATGCTCCGGCCGCTGTAACTCACAACCGCCCTCGCCCACGGCACACGACACATGGCTCCAGAGCATCAATAACGCCCTCAACCCCTCGCCCCAGCTCCGCTACAATGACATCGAAACAAACCTCAAAAAAGACCATGTCGCCCTGCACCACAGCATCACGAGACAAGGCAAACAGCCTAAAGCCAGCCGCGCGGCCAAACCAAAAGAAATATGCATACAGCAAGCAAGCAACCCTAAAAGCTTCTCATACCTGGCAGTACAAGAAATGGTCCCTTTAGTCCTCCAGATCCAAACCTTTCTCCAGCTCCCTCGCTCTGCCTCAATCTTCATCTCCTGTCGAGGGTCCCTCCTCCCGGAGGACATGACCCCAATATCACTCAATCGCACGGCGGAGGAAGTCCTCACGGTACACCAAGACGAACTCCAAACTCTATGGACGGGCACGCATACCGCCTGCGAGCTCCCCCTCCTAAAAGCCTTCGGCACCAACGCCATGATAGGAGGATTTGAAATAAACCAAATCCTCCGTTGGGCCCTCTGGGGGGACACGATGAAATGGGGACTCTCCCCACACAGGAGACCACAAGTGCACATCTTCTGCACCTTTGCATGGATGCATTTAGAAATAGCCTACGAAAAATTCAAAGAAAACGGCGACTGGGCCTTCTTCAAACAAAACCTACGGGGAATCCCCGAGCTCCGCAAACCAGCCGAAGCCACAACGGTATGCTTCCCAGTAAACATCCCAAATGTCCACTGGTACCTCAGCGTCCTTCTCATATACGAAAACGCCCAGCTCCTAATCGACTCTCTACAGGCCTGCACAAGAAAAACTGGTCACCAGAAGGCCGCTGACACAATCTGGGCATGGAAACGGGCCATGTGGGACGATGAAGACTCCCTAGACCCTGCTCCACAACTGAAGTCGCTCACGAGCAACCAAAAAGCTCACCTCACTACCGCCCTTCGCACAGACCTTACCCAACCCCCCAACACTCTCCCAACTAGGACCAGCACAGTATGGGAAACCGTCCAGCAAACGGACAGCACCTCAT
>JBIPLT010000114.1:0-9389 GCA_044368255.1 Flavobacteriales bacterium | reverse complement strand
TGATAAAACCGATTGCAATTCCAATCGGTATTCACAGTCAGCTTGCAAGCTGACTCTTCCAACACCACCATGAACGTTAGAATTCCATTTTAATGATTTACCAAATATTGAAACCTCACTCACCTCCTCAAAATCATGATCCTCACTCGCCATCCAATACACTGGAACAAAATCATTTTCTAGAAATTTCTTTTTTAAATCCTGGGCTAATTTTATGGTATGCAAAATTTTATAAATGAAATACAGAGGCCCTGTGAACAAACATAATTGATGTCCGGTGGTAACGGTAAATACATTTTCATTTTTTAACAATAAAATATTCGATTTTACTTTAGCATTTGCATTTTTATTTTGCTCAGAAAGAACTTTCACCAATAAATCGCGATTTACCTTATTGATCTTTCTTTTTTCAATGGCCAAACGAATTCCTTCTTCATCTGGAGAAAAATCATGCAACGATTTTAATTCACCCGAAAGATATTTTTTGGCAGTAGCACTTAAAACGGGCGCTTCTCTCAATGCTATTTTTACAATTTCTCTCACCCTTGCTCAATGATTTTTTTGATATCAGGACGAAAATAAAGTGAACTCTTCATCACCTTACCGTCTTCACGGAAAATCGGTTTCCCATTTTCATCTAACTTCGACATATTGCTTTTCTGAATTTCGTGAAAAACTTCTTCTATTTTATATTGTAATCCATGACGAAGCAAGGTTCCGCATAAAATATATAATTGATCTCCCAAAGCATCGGCAATTTCCACCAAATCGCCTTTTTTACAGGCATCCAGATATTCCTCATTTTCCTCGTGCATCAAACGATGACGAAGTTCAAAATCGGGTTGGTTAAGCAAGGTGGGTGCGTCATTATTGGGAATTAAGAAGGCTTCGTGAAATTCACGTACCATCGTAATGGTTTGAATGAGGGTTAGTTTTTCAGACATTTTGCTAAATTTGTACCCAAAGATAACCCGTTTTACCTCTCGATTTCCTAAAAAAGTCTTAACAATTTTTAACAGGGGTGTAATTGACAATGACAAGGCTTTAAGTCAACTTTGTAGTAAGAAAAATTAACCCAATTTTATATGGAAATGAATCCAGAGAATCCTGTTGCAACTCCTAGTGCAGGATTTGATATCAAAGAATTAAACGAACGTATTCAACGCGAAAGCGCTTTTGTCGATTTGCTTACCATGGAAATGGATAAAGTAATTGTCGGACAAAAATACATGGTAGAACGATTGCTTATTGGTTTACTATCTAACGGACATATTTTATTAGAAGGTGTGCCGGGATTAGCAAAAACTTTAGCTATTAAAACACTTTCGGATGCAGTGGATGTAAAGTTTAGTCGAGTGCAATTTACGCCTGATTTATTACCTGCCGATTTAGTAGGTACCATGATTTATAATCAGAAAAAAGAAGAATTTACTGTGCGTATGGGTCCTGTTTTTTCCAATTTCGTATTGGCAGATGAGATTAATCGCGCCCCAGCAAAAGTGCAATCAGCTTTGTTAGAAGCAATGCAAGAACGACAAATTACCATTGGTGATACCACTTATAAATTACCCGAACCATTTTTAGTTTTAGCTACACAAAATCCAGTTGAACAAGAAGGAACTTATCCTTTGCCCGAAGCACAAGTGGATCGTTTCATGTTGAAAGTAGTTTTGAATTATCCCAAAAAAGACGAAGAGAAATTAATTATCCGTGCTAACATTTCTCCTAATGGAATGCCCTCTGCAAAAAAAGTTATTTCACCCGATGACATTATTCGTGCACGTAAAATTGTACGTGAAGTTTATCTAGATGAAAAAATAGAACAATACATTGTAGATATTGTGCAAGCAACGCGTTATCCAGAACAATGTGGATTAGCAAAACTTGCTCCGATGATTGAATTTGGTGGTTCGCCTCGTGCAAGTATCAATATGGCATTAGCTGCAAAAGCGTATGCATTTATTAAGAGAAGAGGTTATGTAATTCCAGAAGATGTGCGTGCAATTACACATGATGTTTTACGTCATCGTATTGGATTAAGCTACGAAGCCGAAGCAGAGAACATCACCACGGAGCAAATCATTAATGATATTTTAAATAAAGTAGAGGTACCTTGAAGAAGTTTAGTTAGAAAGTTCTAAAGTGTGAAAGTTTTAAAGTTAATAAAATCCTGATTTACTTTTGAACTCTCGAACCTTCAAACTTTTTAACCTTAGAACTTTCGAACCTTTGAACTTTTAAACCTTTGAACCAAAAAATTTCCAAGTGGACAGAACAGAACTTCTTAAAAAAGTACGACTGATAGAAATCAAATCGAAAGGACTGAGCGATCAGATTTTTTCGGGTGAATATCATTCTGCATTTAAGGGTAGAGGGATGGCTTTTTCGGAAGTTAGGGAATATGCAGCGGGTGATGATATTCGTTCGATTGATTGGAATGTAACCGCAAGATTCGGACATCCCTATATCAAGATAATGGAAGAAGAGCGAGAATTAACGGTGATGTTAATGATTGATATTAGTGGTTCGGAACAATTCGGAACCAACGTGCAAACAAAAAGAGATTTGATTACTGAATTAGCAGCTGTTATATCTTTTTCTGCATTGAAGAATAATGATAAAATTGGAGCGATACTTTTCACCGATAAAATTGAAAAATTTATTCCTCCTAAAAAAGGAAAGAGTCATGTTTTACAAATCATTTCTGCAATGTTGGCCGGAGAAGCAAGCTCCACCGGAACGGATATTTCGCAAGCACTTTCTTATTTCACCAATGTGATTAAGAAAAGAAGTATTTGTTTTGTGATTTCCGATTTCTTTGATTTCAATTTCGAGGATAAATTAAAGTTAGCCAAAAGAAAACATGATGTGGTAGCATTAAACATTCATGATAAAAGAGAATTTGAATTACCTACAGTGGGATTGATTCGTTTAAAAGATGCTGAAACAGGTGAATTGAAATGGGTGAATACATGGAGCGCAAAAGAAAGAAATAATTACAAGGCGATGGCTTTAAAATATCAGGATAAAATAAAAAATACTTTTATTCGTTCGGGTGTAGATTTTACGACTATTTCTACTGGTCAATCTTATGTTCAACCTTTGATGAATTTATTTAAGAAGAGAGAAACAAGATGAAAAAAGTATTCTTACCTATTTTTATTTTCCTTGGAATTATTGCTTCTGCTCAAGAAGTAAAGTTGACTATTTCTCCGAAAAAAATTAAAATAGGAGAACAATCTAAAATAAATATCTCTTACCAATATGAACCGGGAGAAGAAAAAACAGATATTATCTGGCCAGAATTTGGAGATACGTTGATGAGTAAGGTGGAAATTTTAGAGAAGGGTAAGATTCAAAATTCCAAAGTAAAAAATTCGAGTAAGCCCAATTTAATTCAACGCTCACAAACTTTAACCGTTACTAGTTTTGATAGTGGATATTATGCTATTCCTCCAATACAAGTACTGGTAAATAATGACACTTTACTTTCTAATCCTGTTTTATTAGAAGTGCATACTGTAAATGTGGATACCACTAGACAATTCAAAAAAATAAAAGATATTTATGAAACGAGTCTTTCATTAGGAGATTATTTTAGAATGTTTGGAAATTGGCTATACGATAATTTATACTGGATTCTTCCGCTCGCCATTCTCATTCTCGCTTTGGTTTTCTATTTATGGTGGAGAAAACGTAAAAAACCAGCATTAAAAGTTCCAGAAATTATTATTCCAGCACATATAACTGCTCTTGAACAATTGAAATTACTAGAAGATAAAAAACTTTGGCATAATGGAATGATAAAAGAATATTATATCGAGATGACCGATATTTTGAGAACGTATATTGAAAATAGATTTCGTATTCATGCCATGGAACAAACCACAGATGAAATAATGAGTCAATTAAGATTAACCGATATTTCTGAAATTTCTAAACTCACACTAGTTCCTGTTTTAAAATTATCTGATTTAGTAAAATTCGCTAAGGAAAATCCGATTGGATTAGAAAACGAAGAAATGATGCAACGAGCCAAAGATTTTATTACTTCCACTATACCGACAATTTCAAAATCTAAAAAAGAAAGTGAAGATGGAATTTAAGTGGGGCGACATATCAGATTTATGGAAGGTATTTGATTACACTTACGCCGATACTCAATATTTTTGGTTTTTCTTATTGACTCCCATCGTTATTCTCGCTTTTTATTGGAGAGATATTAAATCGCCAAAAAATTTCAAGTTTTCAACCTTATCTTTTTTTAAAGAATCATCTTCATTAGCCAATTTACGACATTTAATTCCGGTTTTTCGTGTATTAGCATTAACCTTCTTAATTGTTGCTTTGGCACGCCCACAAGATATCCAAGACGAAACCTATCAGAGTAAAGTTACTGAAGGTATAGATATAGTTTTAACAATGGATATTTCCACTAGTATGGAAGCATTAGACATGAAAAAAGATATGAGTATCGATCGTCTTGAATTTGCAAAAGAAATTGCCAAAGAATTTATTGCTAATCGCCCCAACGATCGAATTGGTTTAGTAGTTTTCGATGGTGAAGCAATTACACAATGTCCGCTCACTACCGATCATAAATATTTAAATACAGCTATTGATGATATTTATCCGGGTATGATTTCAGATGGCACTGCCATTGGCGATGGATTAAACACTGCAGTGAATCGATTGCGTGAAAGCAAATCAAAAAGTAAAGTAGTGATATTACTTACGGATGGAAAAAACACACATGGAACGATGCATCCACTTTCTGCTGCTGATGTTGCCATGGCTTATAAGGTTAGAGTTTATACCATCGCTGTGGGAAGAGATAATACTGCTCCCTATAAAATTACAGATTTATTTGGAAGAACCAGAATTGTAGAATATCCAAGCGAAATTGATACAAAAACGCTACAAGGAATTTCTGAAAGAACAAATGCTGTTTCCTATAGGGCAAAAGATGGTGAAGCATTGAGAGAAGTTTATCAAAAAATTGACCAGCTAGAAAAAAGCAAAGTAAAAATTACCCGATTTAGAATTGAACCACCCGAGAAATTTCATTGGTTTGCATTAGCCTCTTTATTCTTTGTGGTTTTGGAATTGATTCTAAAAAATACCGTTTTAAAAAGTTTATCGTTTGAAAGATGATCAATAATTCAACATATAATTTAAAAGGCTTAATCATTTTCTTGGTGATTATTGAGGTTATATTTTGGCCTGTTTTTTTTAGCTTGAATTATTATCTTCAAGAAAATGAAAAAAGTTTCCGTTTTGAATATCCCGATTTATTGTGGTTATTACTTTTAATTCCTGTTTTTCTTTTTGTTAGTGTACTTCAATTAAAATGGAAAAATTCTAAATTAAATTTATTTGCCGATTCCAATTTAATTCCAAAAATTTCATCCGGAAATTCTACCTCTATTGCTGGATTAAGTATTTTCTTAATTCGAATGAGTATTTTTGCTTTTATTATTTCTATTGCCAATCCGCAATATGGAATTGGTGAAAGAACCGCTAAATCAGAAGGAGTAGATATTATCATTGCAGTAGATATTTCTAATTCGATGCTAACACAAGATGGCACAAATGATTTTAATCGTTTAAAAGCTGCAAAAATTGATATAGAGAGATTGATTAATAAATTAGGTGGCGATCGCTTAGGAATTATAGTTTTCGCAGGAATGCCTATTGTACAATTGCCCGTTACACATGATTTGGCCGCAGCAAAATTCTTTTTATCAGGAATTAATCCTGAAATGATTTCGGTTCAAGGAACGGATGTGGGTGGCGCCATTTCATTAGCTATAGAATCTTTTCCTAATGATGAGAAACGACAAAAAGCATTGATTGTAATTACTGATGGAGAAAATCATGAGCAGGATGCCCTATTTGCCGCTCAAGAAGCAAAAAGAAGAAATATTATTGTTCATACCATTGGTTTTGGATCAGAAAAAGGTGCGCCTGTTCCAAATTATGTGAATGGAGAATACAAAGGATTAAAAAGAGATGTAGATGGAAATACCGTTATTTCTAAACTAAATAAAAAACTTTTAGTTGATGTAGCTGCTGCAGGTGGTGGATTATTCATTCATGCCAATGGCGGAAATTCTCCGCTGGAAACCATTCGAAAAGAATTGAGAAAAATGGAGCAAACGGAAGTAGAAAGCACCACCTATCCAGAATATGAAGACCGTTTTCAAATTTTTATAGCTATTGCCATTGCACTATTGCTTATTGAAATGATATTACCGAATCGTTCATTTGATTTATTCTCTAAAATAATTACGAATGCCAAATAAACTATTTTACATATTGATTCTCCTTTTAATAGGAAATAATTTATTCTCGCAAACGAATTCAAATAACCTTTCGTTATATGAGGGAAATCATCAATACAAATTAAAAAATTATGCGGAGGCACAAAAATATTATGAAAAGGCAATTGAAAATGGAAATACAGATTACAAAACACAATTTAATTTAGGTGATACGTATTATCAACAGGGAAAATATGATGATGCTGCTAAAAAATTCGAAGAAATTACAGAAACAGCAAAAAATGCGAAGGATAAGGCTAAAGCTTTTCATAATTTAGGAAATTCATGGTTGAAGAAAAAAGAATATCAAAAAAGTGTGGATGCCTATAAAAATGCCTTGAAAAACAATTCTAAAGATGAAGATACCCGATACAATTTAGCGTATGCTCAGAAAAAACTAGAAGAACAAAATAAAAAAAATCAGGATAAGAAAAATCAAGATAAAAAAGATAAAGAGGATAAAGACAAGGACAAAAAAGACGAGGAGAAGAAAGATAAAGACAAGAAGGAGGATGAAAAGAAAGATAAAGAAGACAAAGAGAAAGACAAAAAAGATGGAGACGAAGAAAAAGATAAAAGTGAAAATGAAAATAAAGAAAAAGCAAAGCCACAAGGCATAGACAAAAAACAAGCCGAACAGATTTTAAATGCACAGAACAATCGAGAGAAAGAATTACATAAAATGATGCAAGCGAAAAAGAATAAATCAAAAAATCAGACAAGACCAGAGAAAGATTGGTAAAATGCAGAATAATAATTTTAAAATAAAATCATCATTTAATTCAAAAGGCTTTTTCCTTTTAATGGGATTATTATTTCTTCTAATCCCAGATTTTGTGTTTGCACAAGCTGTAAAATTTGAAGCAACAGTAAATAAAAATAATTGTGAAGTAAATGAAAATATCCAACTCACTTTTACGAGCAATACAAATGGAGATTTGGAATTACCTGATATCAAAAATGGAAAAATTGTGGCTGGGCCTTCTACTGGCTATTCTACCTACATTTCAACTATTAATGGTAAAAGATCAGTGGTAACTTCCTACACCTATACTTACGTTCTACGATTTACCAAAAAAGGCAATCAATTGATTCCTCCTGCCAAATTAGTCACGGCAGATAAAACCCATTATACGCAACCTATAAATATAGCTGTTGGAGCAAGCACCAGTTCATCTAGTGGAAATGAAACAGCTGGTAAAAACGAAGATGTTTTTATAACTATTTCAACCAACAAAAATAAAATTTATAAAGGTGAACATCTTGTGGCTACTTATAAATTATATTCTAGATATGTTCGTTACTCTCATCAATTAGTGGATATTAATTTCCCTACTCCATCTGGATTTTGGTTAAAAGATGTTGAAAATGCTGGGAAATTAAATATGATTGAAGAAACGGTTAATGGAAAAAGATATGGAGTGGTTGCCTTAAAAAAAACGGTTCTCTACGCACAAAAAAGTGGAAAGATGAAATTAGAACCATTTACTTCCACAGTTAAAGTTTCTGATTTTTTTGCGAGTGAAGATTTTAAAGTTACTTCCAATTCACCAGCTATTGAAGTTTTAGAATTACCCGCCAATGCACCCGAAGGATTCAATGGAGCGGTAGGTGATTTTAATTTTGAAGTGAAATATTCTAAATCGGAATTAAAAGTAAATGATGCATTAGATATTACCATAACTATTCGAGGAAATGGAAATATTAAATTACTGGATGATTTTGTATTGGAATTACCCGAGGAAATGGAAAAATTTGATCCAGAAATTACCGACACAGTAAATGTAACCACCTCAGGAATGACAGGACGAAGAGTGTATAAATATTTAGTGATTCCTCGTGCTTCAGGAAAATATAAATTACCACCTATAAAATTCAGTTATTTTGATCCAGAAATTAAATCCTATAAAAGTTTAAACTCAGGTGAATTTGAATTAAATGTTTTAAAAGGAGACGGAACCGAAGACAACACTGTAATTAATAAATCGGGAGAACTAAAAGTGATTGATAAAAATATTCACGATTTGCGTGCATTTGAGAATGATAAAAGAGCAAAAGGAGATTATTTTTTCGGTACCGGATTATTTTTTATTTCTTGGTTGGCTGGTCCACTTGCCTTTTTCTTATTCATTTTCATTCGAAAAAAATCAGAAAAATCAGAACAACAATTAGGACAACAGAAAATCAGAAAAGCAACTCGTATTGCTATTAAACAGATGCAACACGCCAAATCATTATTAGATGCAAACAATATTCCTGGATTCTATGAAGAAGCCATGAAAACATTATATGAATATACTTCCACCAAATTGAGATTATCGAATGCCGAATTTACCAAAGAGAATATTCGAAAATTAATGATTGAGAAAAAAATTGAGGAAAATACCATTCAACAATTTGTTCAGATTATTGAAAATTGCGAGATGGCTAGATTTGGTGGTTATGCTTCTGGAGGAGAATCGGGTTTATATAATGAAAGTATACGTCTAATTGAAAACATGGAGGATAAATTATGAGAGCCAAATTATTCCTAACATTAATTTCCATTCTTTCATTTACAGCACTTTTTTCTAATGACGATGAAATATTTGCCAAGGCAGAAAAATTATATCGAGCCGAGAAATACGATGAAGCCATCAAACTTTATGAATCAACTTTAGAAGAAAACGAAATTTCTGCAGTTACTTTTTTCAATATTGGAAATTGCTATTATAAAAAATCAGATTTTATTCATGCCTTATTGTATTATGAGAAATCGGCAAAATATGATCCTACCAATGAAATGACGAAGTTGAATATCGAAATCACTCAATCAAAAATAACCGAAAATAAAGAAGATTTAAATACTGGAATCTCGGGTTGGTTCTATACCATTGTGAATTCGCGAAAAGCAGATCATTGGACGTATTTGTCTTTAGGATTATCACTTTTGGGAACCATATTTTTATTTTTGATGTTTTTTAGTCCTAAAATTTCATTGAAAAGAATGTCGTTAGCAACCGCTTTTGTTTCATTTGCCTTTTCCATCATTTTTATGTTTTTCTCTTGGTCGCAAATCAGCTATTT
>JBIPLT010000009.1:0-26361 GCA_044368255.1 Flavobacteriales bacterium | reverse complement strand
CCGAAGATATCACAGGTTTATCTGCTGGAACTTATAACTTAGTTATAATAGATGCTAACTTTTGTGGTTCTGTTTCTGGAGGCACTATCTCTGAACCAACAGCGTTTAATGTATCCCTAACATCAACAAATGTTAGTTGTTTTGGGTTAAGCGATGGATCAGTTGATTTAACCATTTCAGGAGCAACTCCTCCTTATACGTTCGATTGGGATAATGATGGAACAGGCGACTTCGATGATACCGAAGATTTATCTTCAATTCCTGCAGGAAACTATGTGGGAGTAGTGATCGATGCCAACGGTTGTACAGATGGCGGAACAGTTACCATCAATGAACCAATAGAAATTATCGCATCCATTTCTGCCACTGATATTACTTGTAATGGATTCACAGATGGAGCAATTGATTTAACTGTTACTGGTGGATCTGGAATTTATACTATTGATTGGGATAATGATGGAACAGGAGATTTTGATGACACCGAAGATTTATCTGTATTATCAGCAGGAATCTACACTGTGGTAGTTAAGGATAATACCAACTGTTCAGTCACAAATTTTGATACCATTGTTGAACCTTCAGGTATCTCAATAAGCGCAATAGCCACTGATGTTACTTGTAATGGCTTAACAGATGGATCGATTGACATTACCATTTCTGGCGGATCAACGCCTTTCACATTTGATTGGGATAATGATGGAACAGGAGATTTTGATGATACAGAAGATTTAACTGGACTTGCTAGTGGAACTTTTGCAGTTGTAGTTAATGATGCAAACGGCTGCCCTTCTGCCTCTTCAAGCGCAACAGTGAATGAACCATCTTTATTAAGTATTTCATCTGTTATTACAAATGCCAATTGTGATAATAGTTCGGATGGAGAAATTAATTTGACTATTACAGGTGGAACAGGTGCTTATGATATTCTTTGGAGCACAACTGCTACTACAGAAGATTTAACAGGACTAGCTGATGGAAGTTATTCTGTAACTGTTACCGATGATAATGGTTGTACAGCCAATTCAAATGAAACCGTTGGATTTGATTTTGCTGCACCAGTGGTTACTTTAACGGTAACACCAGCTGTAGTTTGTAATACTGCCTCTGTAATGAATTTAGGAGGAGCATCTCCAGGAGGAGGAAACTGGAGCGGAACTGGAGTTACAGGATCTTCATTTAACCCTAGTGTTGCTGGCCCAGGAACATTCACCATCACTTATACATTAACAGATGGAAATGGATGTACAAATTCAGCACAAGACGATATTCAGGTGGATGATTGTTCTGCTATCACCGAGAATTCAGAAACTGGATTTACTGTTTATCCAAATCCTTCTTTAGGAATATTTAATATCAATACTACTTCTGAAAAAGGAAATATTATCGTTCGTGATGCAATTGGAAAAGTAGTTTATACTTCAACTTTCAATACATCTAAAATTTCATTGGATCTTTCTTCAATGGCAAGAGGGGTTTATTATATCACTCTTGAAACATCTGAAGGAAGTATCATTCAGAAAATTGTGAAAGACTAAATAATTGAATTTATCATTGACCCTCCTTGAGAAATCAGGGAGGGTTTTTTGTTTTTGGCCTATGAATAAAATTTTTATTTTATCATCTTTATAGTAAACTTAATTATCTCATGCATTAAGCAGTTTAGTGAAGCGCGTGAAATTAGTTTCATTGCATTTGAAATTCCGTTTGCATGACGGAATAAATACCAAAGAGGCAAATAAATTAGTGTTTGCTTTTGGATCTGCGGAATCCAGTTAATTTGTGATAGAGCAAACTAATTTTATTTTATGGAATTTTACTTTATACAAATAGGTATTTCGCAATAATCACTTTTGTTCCCGCTGGCGTTATCCAATGCTTTATGCATATTCAAAAACGGGTAATTTAATTTCATTCGAAACATTGGTTGTTAGAGGATGTGGTTTTGATTGCGGTGTTTTGAAGTGCATTTCTGATTGTTCCATTGATAAAAAACGGATTGTTTCACTTATAGACACTAACCATTAGTATACCTGCGATGATAAGGGAGAAGAACAAGCGAATAGCCGCAAATATTTTTATCGAGAATAAAACATTCAAAGTTAATTCAACAGGAAAAGAATAGAACTAAAATTACGGAAGGCAGATATTAAAAAATAAAAAACCCCCGTTTTCACGAGGGCTCTTTATCTTTTTCATATTTATGATGAAATTTCACTTCATTATTCATTCGCCATGAATCTATCTTTTTGGAATTTTACCATTGGCATTCTTCCTTCAGCATCACGACCATATTTATTACTCATGTTAATGGCTTTATTTCCGTTGATCTCTGCGTTTGAATAATCATCCAACCACATATAAGCTTCCATTAGATTTACATATAAAGCAGATGTAACGTTCTTATCCACTCTCGCATTTTTGTCATTTAAATTGGACTCTGTTAAAGCTTTTTCCCAAACGGTAGTTGCAGCCTCTAATTTATCATAAGCTTGATTTTTCTTGTCTTTGTATTGAAGTAAAAGTACCCCATCCTGAAAACTAGTATAAGCGGTTAATAAATCAGTATAATCATGTTCCTTGCTTTTTACTGTACGTATTTCAGCTGCTCTTGATTTTGATGGATAACCTACTTTTTCGGTTAAATAATTATTGATTTCTGAAATCGTTTCGGTTGGAGCTTTCGCCTGACGTTCATCCCAAAAAACTTTTTGATTTTCTAACCAATATATTTCTACTTCTGCTTTTGTTTTATAATCTGGCGTGCGTGCCGATCGAAATCCTTCACATCCAGGAATTCTTTCATTCACTACTTGTCCTCTTGAAGGAACATCAATTTTTAAAGTTACAGGATGACGGTAAGAAACTTCATAATAATATTTGATATTTGGAGCTGTTCCCGTTTGTTTCATTTGAGGAATTCCTTTTTCGAATCCTTCATAAACCAATTCAATTTTAACTTCAGAAGTTGATTTAAAAGTTAATCCTTCAATTTTAATTCCTGACTGTATTTGTGCTGCGTTGATTTCTGTCAATACCATCGGCTTTCTTGGGCGCGGCTTGATATTTGGAGCTGGATATGGAGGACGAACCGGCATAACAGCAGTTGTATTTCCTGCATTAATTTGTGTTTCGTATACCATCATGGATGAAAAATACTGCTTATCGGCTTTTAGTTTTTCGGCATCCCAAAGATCAAGCGCTGTATTTACTTCTGCTTGCCATAATTGTAATTTGGTGTTGTAGGCAGCAGTAGAATCATCATTTCTTGTTAAATAATTCATTGTAGCCACAACATTATAAGACAGGGTTCCGTCATTTATTGGAACGATAGGAAGCTGCGTATACTTGAAGGTAACCGTCTGTTCCTGTATGTTTTGGGCGGTTGCTAATGAGGAAAGGGCGACACCCGCTGCAAGTAGAAAAATTTTCATATTGGATTTTTTATTTGGGTAATTACACGAATCATGCCAAGGCTAAGGTAATAAAAATAATATTTTTGAGGGATAATGGGAGATCAAAAAAAAATAGCCGTGATTGGCGGAGGAGCAGCAGGATTTTTTGCCGCTATCAATATGGCACAAAAACATGCTGAATTTGATGTAACAATTTATGAAAAATCGAATCAACTTTTGGGAAAAGTAAAAGTTTCGGGAGGAGGAAGGTGCAACGTTACTCATGCCTGTTTTGAACCTAAGGAATTGATTAAATTCTATCCTCGTGGTGGAAATGAATTATTGAATCTGTTTAAAAGTTTCCAACCTAAAAATACGATTGAATGGTTTGAAAAACGCGGAGTGAAAATGAAGCAGGAAGATGATGGAAGAATGTTTCCTATCACCAATAAATCACAAACAATTATTGATTGTTTTATGGGTGAAGCAGAAAAGTCAGGAGTGAAAATAAGAACTGGAATGGGGCTTTCTTCATTTGAGAAAGTGGGTGAAAAATGGAAACTAGAATTCAATAAAGAAAAAACAGAATTAGTAGATGCAGTGATGATTGCTGCAGGAAGTAGTGAAATTATTTGGGATATGATGCGCGAGTTAAAGCATACGATTATTCCTCCGGTTCCTTCTCTTTTTACATTTCATATTAAAGATAAACGCATTGATGGTTTGATGGGATTGAGCGTGCCAAATGCAATAGTACAAATGCAGAATCGGGATATAAAAACCAACGGACCATTATTGATTACTCATTGGGGAATGAGCGGGCCTGCTGTTTTAAAATCATCTGCTTGGGAAGCGATTTTTTTAAATGAAAAAAATTATCATACCGAAGTTTTAATCAATTTCACAGGTCAACCCAAAGAAGAAATTAGAAAGCAATTATCTGTTTTGAGAGATGCTGAAGCTAAAAAACTATTAGGCACATTTACTCAATTTGGTTTACCCACTCGCTTATGGAAACAACTTTGCGATTGCATGAATCTTTCCGACCGTAAATGGGCGGGATTAGGAAATAAAGATTTAGATTTAATTGCTACCGAACTTTGTGCGGGCGTTTATACTATAAATGGAAAAACAACTTTCAAAGAGGAATTTGTTACTTGCGGAGGAATTTCATTAGAGGAAGTGAATATGAAAACGATGGAAAGCAAATTACATTCTGGATTATTTTTCGGAGGAGAAGTGTTGAATATCGATGCAGTTACAGGTGGATTTAATTTTCAAGCCGCATGGACAACGGGATGGACAGTGAGTGAAAACATTTAATTTTACATTATGAGATTTCAAATATTGAAATATTAGGACAGACTCTTAAATCTCAATATTCAAAATCTCATTATTTCAAGATTCTTAAATTTCAAACTCCTGCTTCAACAATTGTTTATCTCCCCCTTTCACTAACACATAATATTTTCCTTTTTGCCAGCCTTCTACTGTTAACTTAAATTCATATTCATAATGCCCTTTTCGAGGAAAAAGCATAGGATTTCCCATGGTGTAAATCAGTTTTCCATCATTAGCATAAATTGAATTCGAAACGTGAACCGGTTTATCAATATCACATTTTAGCATACCATTTATTTCAACAGGCGATGAAACAATTTGTCTTTGTTCATTCATTTCGTGATTTTGTTTGCTCGTATACCAAGTTTCTTTTTGTCCAGTTAAATCACAAACAAATTTCATTATTTCTTTTTGATGAGTTGTATTTTCGGAATAGATATTTGAAACAGGCGCGCCATTAGCCACACACCAAACCGCCTCTTGAACAGTATGGGAATCGTAATTTTTTCCTTTAAGAAAATCGGCTAATTTCAGTACTTTTTCATCGGTATGTTTACTTGTTTTAAAAGTTGATCCCTCATCAGGCGCAGCATCGCTTTTTTCGCAGCAAAATCCACTAATATCTACGGTTTTACTTTCCTTTCCTTTTAATTGACAAATGATATCTTTTATGACTAAAATATTTTGTTCAGAGGCATCATCGGCAATGAAAACGGTGCCCGCAGGAATAGTTATACTTGTTGGTGCCGATTTTAAATTCGTTAGTGAAAGATTCATGCAATCACCCGAATAATTTCCTTTCGAAGTAATTCCGGATTTGACGACTAAATCTTTTTCAGCATCCTGAAGATTCATAGACACTACTGCTGATTGTTTAACATCCGTTTTCAAACATAAAGAAACGAGACCTCCAGCCAAAACTCCTACTAAAATCATTTTTCTTGTTTTCATAGCTTCCCCTTTTTTCGGATAATGGGAAAATTAAGCTATCGTTACAGAATAACTTTTATTTTTTTTCTTCGTTGAAGCGCATTATTAGTATGAATCTAGCACTTATTTTATTTATTTATTTTACTTCACTTGTTTCGCTTTTTCAATTGGCATTAGCACTGGGTGCGCCATGGGGAAAAATTGCGATGGCAGGAAAATACCCAGGTAAATTCCCAAATAAGATGAGAATTGCAGCTGTTTTTCAAATGTTCATTTTATTATTTTTTATTTGGATTGCTTTAGTAAAAAGTGAAAAATTAAATCTAGAATGGAAGGGTTTTGCCGATAAAATGATTTGGGTAGTTGTTAGTTTTAGTGTGCTAGCTTTTGTTTTGAATATTATAACGCCTTCAAAATGGGAAAGGATAATTTGGACCCCCGTTTGTTTGATTATGCTTATCTCAAGTATTTTAATCGCGATTAATTAATGTTTTATAGTTTGTTTTATTGACCCCTTCCCCGCATTCGCGGTACTTCCCCTTGTCAAGGGGAATAGCAAGAAAGTCTTCGAATCTAAATCTAACAATATTTAAAAATCTTATCTAAATTAACTACAGACTATAAGCGCCCTTGTCTTTACTCCTCCCCTTGCAACTTTTCTCACGACCGCAGGGAGTAAAGGGGAGGTGTCGAGTCTTCGAGACGGAGGGGTCTGAACAGAATTAAAAAATAATTTATCATTTCTCTTTCTTAGGAGAGGTGCTGAGTCTTCGAGGCAGTGGGGTTAACGTTTCTTAACCAATTTGATAAAAATCCGTTACCACACTTTACCATTTTCTGTTACCTTTGTAAACCTTTATAAAAATCATGGAAATTCTTATTCAAGCCGGACAATTAATTCTCAGCCTTTCTATACTAATCGTTTTACACGAATTAGGTCATTTTTTACCAGCTCGTTGGTTTGGAATCAAAGTAGAAAAATTCTATCTTTTCTTTGATCCATGGTTTTCTTTATTCAAAGTGAAGAAAGGCGATACTGAATACGGCATTGGGTGGTTACCATTGGGCGGTTATGTGAAAATCTCTGGGATGATTGATGAGAGTATGGACAAGGAACAACTTAATCAACCTCCACAACCGTGGGAGTTTCGTTCTAAGCCAGCTTGGCAAAGACTAATTGTTATGATTGGTGGCGTTACCGTAAATATCATTCTTGGATTTTTAATTTATATCATGATTCTTTGGGTATGGGGAAAAGATTATATTCCAATAGAGAATGCGAAATACGGTATCTATGTAAATGAGCAATCGGCCATGGGCGAAGATGGCTTGCAACACGGTGATAAAATTATTTCGGTAGGCGGACAAAAACCAAAAACGCTCGAAGAGGCGAATTCAATTATTTTGATTGATGGAATTCGGGAATTAGAAATAGAAAGAGACGGAAAAACAATGAACGTTTCGCTTCCAGATGATATCGAACAAACTATTTTGAATAAAGGAGATCGAATGATTTTCGAAATTCGCGTTCCGTTTGTTATTGATTCTATTCTCGAGGGAAAAAATGCAGAAGAAGCGGGATTAAAAAAGGGGGATAGTTTAGTTGGAGTAGCAGGAATGCCGAATGTAGGCCTTTATGAAAATGAATCAGAAAAAAGAGATTCTCTTATGGTGACGAGCCCTTATTTTCAAGATATCGTTGAGGTTCTTAAAAGATGCAAGGATTCAAAAGTTACTTTCTTGGTCATGCGAAATGACGAATTAAAAAGAATCAAAGTGGAAGTAGATGAAAATGGACAAGTAGGCGTTGGAAACAAAGATTTGAAAAAACTATTTGAGGTAAAACATGAGTCATACGGTTTTTTTGCTTCCATTCCTGCAGGAATTTCTAGTGGATGGGGAACACTTTCATCGTATGTAAAATCATTGGGATTATTATTTACTCCAGCAGGAGCTAAAAATATAGGTGGATTTGGATCTATTGGAGGTTTATTTTCTAAAGAATGGGATTGGCTTCGATTCTGGAGCATGACCGCATTTATTTCTATTATTCTTGCCTTCATGAATATTTTACCTATTCCAGCATTAGATGGTGGACACGTAATGTTTCTACTCTATGAAATGATTACAGGACGCGCTCCAGGCCAACGTTTCATGGAAATAGCACAAGTTATTGGTATGGTTTTCTTATTGGGATTATTGCTTTACGCCAATGGAAACGATATTTTCAAAGCGATTTTTTAGCCGAAATTGCTGATGCGCAATATCTTTTCGATTTAATTCATATTTATTGCGATTTGCATCTACCTCCCGATATTTATCGGGACTATAATTGAAAACCATTTTTGATTTTTATCTAATAGTTTTCAATTAAGAATCGGTAGGATTTAACAAAACTTTACTTTTCTCAACTATTATATAAAAGAAACTCTTCGGATAAGTGTTTTTCAATTCCTACCTTTGTAAAAATTAAAAATGGAGTATTTATGGCGGAAGTAATGACGGGAATGGATATCACCGAAGTATTATCAAAACTCGGAATCAAAGAAAAAAATAGTGGTTCTTCTACAGGAACTTATTGGTTCAATACCATAGGAACTGAAATACAATCTTTCTCACCAGTTGATGGAAAATTAATTGCATCGGTAAGTTCTGCTTCTGAAACAGAATACGAGGCATGTATCTTAAAAGCAACCGAAGCATTTAAAGTTTGGAGAACGATTCCCGCCCCAAAAAGAGGAGAAGTAGTTAGGCAATTAGGAGAAGAATTTAGAAAATATAAGAATGAATTAGGCGCTCTCGTTTCTTATGAAATGGGAAAATCGTTTCAAGAAGGTTTAGGAGAAGTTCAAGAAATTATTGATATCTGCGATTTCGCTGTAGGATTATCTCGTCAGCTTCATGGATTGACCATGCATAGCGAACGACCGAATCATCGAATGTATGAGCAATATCATCCATTGGGAATTGTAGGAATTATTTCTGCATTTAATTTTCCGGTGGCGGTTTGGAGTTGGAACACGATGTTAGCTTGGATTTGTGGAGATGTTTGTATTTGGAAACCTTCTGAAAAAACGCCTCTATGTGCTGTAGCTTGCCAAAATATTATTCATGATGTTTTCAAAAATAATAATGTTCCCGAAGGAGTTTCTTGCTTAGTAATTGGAGACGCATCCCTAGGAAAATTAATGGCAGAAGACAAACGCGTTCCTTTGATTTCAGCAACAGGATCTACTCGTATGGGCAAATCGGTAGGTGCAGCGGTTGGTGCTCGTTTAGGAAGATCTTTATTGGAATTAGGCGGAAATAATGCCATTATCATTACGGAAAATGCAGACATGAAAATTGCCATGACAGCAACTGTTTTTGGAGCCGTTGGAACAGCCGGACAAAGATGTACCACCACTCGTAGATTAATCATTCACGAGTCGGTTTACGAAGAAATGAAGAAGAATTTAGTAAATGCGTATAAGCAGTTAAGAATAGGAAACCCATTAGATCAACATAATCATATCGGACCATTGATTGACAAAGATGCCGTGGCGATGTATGAAAAAGCAAGAGCAGAAGCAGTAAAAGAAGGCGGTAAAGTTTTAATAGAAGGCGGAGTTTTATCTGGTGCGGGTTATGAATCGGGATGTTATGTGAAACCAACGATAATCGAAGCAAATAACACTTTTAAAATGGTGCAGGAAGAGACATTTGCTCCCATTCTATACATTATGTCCTACAAAACAATTGAAGAAGCGTTAGCTCTTCAAAATGGGGTTGTTCAAGGTTTATCATCTGCGATTATGTCGAATAACTTGCGCGAAGCCGAATATTTCCTATCTCAACAAGGTTCAGATTGTGGAATTGCCAATGTAAATATTGGAACCTCAGGGGCCGAGATTGGCGGGGCTTTTGGTGGTGAAAAAGAAACAGGTGGCGGACGTGAATCGGGATCTGATGCTTGGAAAGTTTATATGCGCAGACAAACCAATACAATTAATTACGGAAATCAATTACCTTTGGCACAAGGAATCAAATTCGACATTTAACATTTTAAATTATACATTTTACATTTGAAACTTATGGAACGTAAAGAAGCAGAAAGATTAGCCGTTAGCATTGCAAGTGAATATGCGAAGAGTGGCGCTAATGAAAAAGTAATTAATGACTTGAAAACACTTCGCACATTTTTTGTGGAAGTGAAAGATCCGAAAGTAACCAAGCTGATTCGTTTGGTATATGAGAATTTCGAGAATGGTGGAGAATTTGACTTTGCAGTTGAAGACTTCAACGAGGAAGAAGCAGAAATGTCGAGTTTCGAATATTTGATGCAACTAATTACTGCTTACGATAATCAATACAACCGCGAAGAACTAGAAGAGTACAAGCAATTGTTGATGGAAGCTTAATAACGAAAGAAGAAATTTGGAAAACCCTGAGTCATGAGCTCGGGGTTTTTTGTTGGAAGGAAGAACGGAAATATTTTTAAACATTAAGGCATGAAGAATCATTAAGAGGAAAAGTTCATTATTAGATAATCATCCAATCGGTTAATTCTTAATTTTCTTAATAGCTAAATGTTTCAATTTTTTCCAACAAAAAACCCCTTCTTAATTTATCAAGAAGGGGTTTTATTATTATACGAAAAGGGTAAACTCTAGAACGATTTTAATAATCCCCACTTAGTTTTATTATAGATGAATCTTTTCAATCTAAAAATTAATAAATACGTTACTGGAACAACAACCAAGGTTAAGAAAGTAGCAAACGTTAATCCAAATATCACCGTCCATGATAGCGGACCGAAAAACATTACGTTATCTCCACCAATGAAAAACTGCGGATCATAATCAGAAAGCAACGTAATAAAATTGATGTTGATACCAATGGCTAATGGAATTAATCCTAATAAAGTAGTAATGGCTGTCAATAAGACCGGACGTAAACGCATTGCTCCTGCATCGCCTATACTTTGAATAACTACGTTCATTGGTAAAAATTCATCTTCTTTTAATTTCAACTCTTCACGTTTACGTTGCAATAGAAGAATCACGAAATCGACCAATACAATGGCATTGTTTACCACCACACCTGCGAGTGAAATAATTCCAATCATGGTCATGATAATTACGAAATCCATTCGGAAAATGACTAATCCTAATAATACCCCAATCAAACTAAGAACAACGGAGGTCATAATTACCGCAGGAGATGAAATGGAATTAAATTGCGTAACAATAATTAAAAACACAAGGAACACAGCAATCAATAAAGCCTTACTTAAGAAGCCCATTTCTTTTGCTTGTTCTTCCATTTGACCCGTGAATTTGAAAGTAACCCCATTTCCTGGTCTATAGTCTTTCATTTTACCCTTTAAAATTTCCACAATTTCATTCGCATTTGTGCCTTCTTCATTTTTTGAATAGATGGTTACCACTTTGTCTAAGCGTTTATGCTTAACTGCACTATAGGTTGAGGTACGAACAGGTTTATCAATTAAGGTATTAATAGGAACCTGAACAATTTGTCCCTTCATGTTTCGGAACGTAATTTTTTGACTCAATAATGCATCGATATCTTTTCGAGTAGAATCTTTGTAACGAACATTGATATCATATTCTTCATCACCAATTTTAAAAGTGGAAACATCTGCACCGAATAATGAAGTACGCAAAGCCATTCCAATTTGTGCCGGACTAATGTCCATCAATCCTGTCATTCCTCTATTGGTATAAATAGGCAATTCAGGTTTTCCGGTTTCTACATCTAAACGTAATTTTTCAATTCCTTCAACATTGAAAGAATTTAAATGAATCAACATTTTTTCGGCTTCTGCAATGAGTGTATCATAATCATCACCATATAATTCTATATTGATAGGCGGCTCTTGAGGAGGACCCGCTGCATCTTTATCTACAATAATTTGAACATCTGCTTCATATTGTCCTTCAAGCAAACTATCAATTTCTTTCATGATCGTGCTGGTTAAATATTTTCCTCGATAAGGCGCTTCAGCAAACGCAACAGTGATACGCGCTTTATGAGGCGTATTTCCCATTTGAGGGCCTGCCATTGGATCAGAAGTACCTTCACCTACTTGTGTGATAAGAGAGTTAATTAAAGGAACTGTATCGTGTTTATTGGTAAAAACAGCATCCTTATATTTTTTCATTAAATGATCGTATATTTTTTTCTCTGCATCTTTGGCAATACGATTGGTAGCTGAAATATCTGTTCCAATAGGTAATTCAATAAATACATTTACATACGCTGGTTGATTATCTGGAAAGAATAGAATTTTTGGTGAAGCAACTCCTACAATGATAAACGATAAAATTAATAGTAGGAAAGAGCCTCCTAAAATTTTACCGGGATGTTTAGACAAACCACTAATCAAAAGCTTACGATAACCATTTTCAGTAGCAGGTAATAATTTCTTTTGAAAGAAGTCGGTTCCTGGATTCATTACATAATGATTGAAAACAACAAATATGGCCCAGAATAACGCTAAATTTCCAATGGTCATACTTCCCGACAATACTAGGGCTAAACCTAAAACAGAGGCTATCAAAAATTTCATCCATGCTCGTTTTGCTGTTTGACGTGTTTCATCTTTTTTCATAAAGATGATAGCTAAAACAGGATTAATGACCAATGCAACAAATAGCGAACAAGTTAATACGACCATCAAGGTAAGCGGAAGGTATTGCATAAATTCTCCCATGATTCCTGGCCACATCATCAATGGAATAAATGCCGCTACAGTGGTTGCAGTAGAAGAAATAATCGGCCAAGCAATTTCTCCCACACCATATTTTACTGCATCAAACATTTCCATTCCATCATCTAATTGCCGGTAGATATTTTCTACTACCACAATTCCATTATCTACGAGCATTCCGAGCGCCAATACCAATGAGAAAAGAACCATAATGTTTAAAGTAATTCCCATCGCATCTAGAATATAAAAGGACATGAACATACTCATCGGAATAGCAATCCCCACAAACAATGCGCTGCGTAATCCTAAAAATAATTGCAGAATTAAAACAACAAGTATCACCCCAGAAATAATATTATTTTCCAAATTGGCCACTTGATCTTGCGTTTTGAACGACATATCATTGGTGATGGTATATTTTACTTCTTTTGGAATTCTGTTTTCTTTATAGGCTTTTTCAATCACTGCTTTTGTTTTTGCAGCCGCATCTAAAAGATTTGTACCTGATCTTTTAATTACATCCACCATCACCACGGGTTGCATAAATTCACGGGCATAACTCGAAGTGTCTTCGGCACCGAAACTTACTTTAGCTATATCTTTTAATTTAGTGGTTTTTCCATTTTCCACTTTTACAGTGATATCTTCTAGATCTAGTAAATCTTTTATTTCTCCTTCCACCAACATAGATCTGGCGATACCGTTATCCTTAATTTCTCCAGCAGAAATATTTTTGTTGTTATTAGCAATGGCCATTTGAATATCATTGAAACTAATTTCGCGTGATTCAGCCGCGCTTTTATCAACTTCAATTTTTACTTCTTTTTTCTGCACACCACGAATCTCCACTTTCGAAACTTCGTCTTTTACTTCTGTTTCTATTTCATCTTCTAGATATTTGGCAAATTCATGAATTTCTTCTTGTGAATAAACATCAGAGCGTAAATTGATATTCATAATCGGAAATTCCGAAAAGCTCATTTCAAAAATATTTGGTTCGGCAGGTAAATCTTTTGGGAAATTCATATCTCCTCGAGCTTTGTCTACCGCATCTTTTACTTTTCTTAAAGCTTGTTCAGGTGTAATTTTAAAATCGAAAGTGGTGACCACCATTGAATAACCAAACATAGAAGTAGATTTAATTTTATCTACTCCTTTAATGGTATTAATTTCTTTTTCGATTTTCTTCGTTATTTTTTCCTCAATATCTTTTGGTCCTACACCTGGGTAGGCAATACCTACATAAATTTCCGGAATATTTAATTCGGGAAAAGCTTCTTTAGGCATACTTACATAGGCCCCCATTCCTGCAATAGCAATCATGAAGGTGATTAGTAAAACCGTTTTTATATTGGTGATGGCAAGATTGGTGATGCTAAAACTCTTTAATAAGAATCTTTCTTTATCGGGTGTCTTGTTTTCGTTTGTATCGTTAGTTTCCATGAATATTTTTATGAAAAAATTATTTTTTTATTCCTACTTCCATTCCGTTTTTCACACCACGCGCTCCATCAACAATTAAGGGTAAACCCACACTTAATTTGTTTTCTCCTGGCATATCACGAATCACAGATTCTTGTGTTTCGCGATTATTGGCTAATCTTTCTACAATTATTTTTTTGGCCACTTTCATCGGTTTAGAATCTTTGTCTTTAGCAGGAACATCTTCCATGATGTAAATATAATTTTGACCAGAGCTACTTTGTAAAAGAGCAGAGGATGGAATGACAAAAACATCTTTCATTACCGAATGATTCACTCTAACATTGGCAACTAGGTTGGGTAAAATTCTTTCCCCTTTATTGACCAATTTACTTTCGATGATAAAAGATCGGTTGGTAGAATTTACAAACTTTCCAATTCGAGAAAGTGTTGCTCCTTCTATTAACGTATCTAATGAAGAAATGCGAATATCTACTTTTGTGCTTGGTTTTATATCTTGTAAATAATTTTCCATAACATCCGCAGTAATCGTTATTCCGCTTATATCTAATAAACGAATTAAGGGAGCTTGCGGCATGGCCATTTCACCCTCATGCATAAATATTTCGTCTATATGGCCAGAGAAAGGAGCGGTAACAACCGATTTTCCTTGTTGTGCTTTTAACGTTTTTAAAGATTCTTCTAAACGCTCTTTGTTGTTTTTTGCTTGTTGAAATTGTAATTCAGATCCGATATTTTGATCGTGAAGATTTTTTTGTTTTTCAAAAACGAATTCAGCAAGTTCTAAACTTTTTTCTAATTCATCAATACTTTTAGCAACCATTTCTGCATCCAAAACCATTAGCGTTTGTCCCTGTGTTACTTTTTGGCCTTCTTCGACATAAATTTTACGAATCAATCCTGGTGTTTCAGAATTCAATAAAACTTCTTTTGCCGCTTCTGTGGTTCCCTGAATTTCGAAAAAGGCTTGGAAGTCTTTTTTAGAAAGCGTTTCTATTCCTACCAATTCTACTTTTGTTGTATTTTCTTTGGATTCATCTTTTTTTTCTTCTTCACCGCCACCACAGGAACTGATAATAGCTGTTGTGAAAAGAATTAGACTAGAGTATTTCATTACTTGAGTTTTTATGTTTAGAGTTTGCATTTTATTTAGTGGTAAAATTGTTTAACAAATGATCGATTTCTGTTTGCGTATTTAAAATAGCGTAAAGAGCATTTATATAATTAGCTTGAGCATTCAGATATTGATTTTGTGCCATTGAAAGTTCTAAGCTTGAAATAAAACCTTCTTTGTATTTTACTAACGATTTACGTTGAATATCATCTGCCAGTGCTAAAGATTCTTTTTCGGTTTTAAAAGTTTCCACCGAATTTTTTAAATCCGACATCAAAGCGACCAAACGGAATTGTAACGAATGTTCCAATTGTTCCATTTGGATTTTTGATTTTTCTATATTGATTTTTGCTTGTTCCACTTTTGCCTTTCTCATACCGCTAGAGAAAATAGGAATATTCAATTGAATTCCCCAGATGGTAGCAGGATACCAAGGATAATTTTCGAAAAAATTAAAATCATTTCGAAGCGCTTGATACTGTTGAGTAAAAAATGCGCCAAGGGATGGATAATATCCCATTCGTTGATTTTTCATGTCGAGTTCATTCAACATAATTTGTGTAGCTAAAAGTTGTTTATTTACATTGTCTCCCAATGATAAATCAGTAGAAGCATTGGTTTGTGTAATGGAATCATTGGTCAATAATAAACTATCTGTTAAACTCAATGTTTGATCGGCTTTCATTCCCATATGGAATTTCAACATTTCTAAAGCAACAGATTTCATTCTTCCTGCTCTATTCACTGCGTTATTTAATGTTGAAATGGTTATTTGTAATTGGTCTACATCTTGCGATTCTATTAAACCATTATCAAAAATAATTTTTGTTTCATTATAAACTTTTTGAATTTTTGCCAATGAAAGCTTTAATGTTTTTTCATTTTCTCCAGCCACTAAAACAGAGTAATAGGCTTTCGTTACTTCTTTTAAAACATCTTGTGCGCTTTTTTCAATCATCAACTCGTTTAGCTTTTTCAAGCCCTTGCTTGCTTCTAATCCTACGAGATACGATCCGTCAAATATTAATTGTGTTACCGTTAAAGAACCGGTTACATTAAAATCAGTTCCGAATTTTATTCCAATCAAATCATCCGGATTGGCCATTGGGTTAAAAGCATTGGCTGGTAGTACAGTTGTGGGTAAGACTAAATTATTTTGAAACGTACCTGCCGCATTTATCTGTGGTAAACCAATGGCTAAAATTTCTTTTATTTTTTGTTCCGATTTTCTTAAATCAGCTTCACTGCTTTTAATGGTATAACTATTCTCAATAGCAAATTTCTGCGCCTGCTCGAGTGTAAATGCATTTTGTGCAGAAGCAATTTCTGAACAAAATAAAATTAGACCTAGGATTAAAAAATTATTCCTCATTTTGTGTTAAATTTTTCGTTTAAATATTTCATTCCTTTTTCGCTGGAAATTCCGCGCAAATGATAATTCATCATTTCCATATAGACGTCTTTGAAATTAAATTCATTAGGCGGAAATAATTGTCCGTCAAAAATTAAATCGATTCGTGCAACATATAATAGTGCAACTATTGGAACATTTAAATCTTTTCGATAATACCCTTCTTTTATTCCGCGAACCATATTTTCTTTCATGCAATCTAACACGAAGTTTCGCTTATGTCCTATGAAAATTTCCCAGGCTTCTGGGTAATATTTTTCTAAATCATAATGAATAGAAGGATGCATATTATTTACCATTCCTCCAACAAATTCACTGATGGAAATAATTTCTTCAATAGAATTTTTGCTCTCTTTAATTAGTTTAGTAACACTAGCTTCATCATTTTGAATGTGAGCCTTCATGACTTGAGCAACCAAATCGTTTTTATCAGTAACAAATTTATAAAGTGTTTTTTTGGAAATTTTTAGCTCGCGCGAAACATCGTCCATCGTCACACTTTTTAATCCATACCGCATAAAAATTTTGGTGGCATGCTCTAAAACGACTTCTTTTTTCTCTTCCATGTGCCAAAATTATGTAAAAAAGAAACACAGGAAACGTTTTACTTGAAATAAGTTTCCGTTGTTTCCATTAATTCTGTTAAAAATAGTTAGTTACATAAATACGAGTGTATTAATATTCCCAAATTGGACTTCATTTTAGGCCTTGTTTTAGGGCCATCGTTTCTTAAATTAAGATTGCTTTGGCCAAAAAAATCGATTTTTTTTCACTATTTCTTGAAATCTTTTTTAGGTAAATTGACCTAAATATAATTTCCACTTCGAATTATTCCCGCATTAATGAATTACATTTGGAATATGAATTTTTCAGAAATTATTGCGCAGCAAGAGGTGAAAGAAAGACTGATTCGTTCGGTTCAAGATTCTCGTATTTCGCATGCACAATTATTTTTGGGTCCAGAAGGTGGTGGCGCTTTTCCATTGGCATTAGCCTACATTCAATATATTTTATGTGAGAATAAGAAAGCGGTGGACTCTTGCGGACAGTGTGCGCCTTGTTTAAAAGTGTCCAAGTTATCTCATCCAGATGTTCACTTATCTTTTCCAGTTATTTTATCCGAGAGCAAAACCAGTGATGGGGTGATTACCGAATTTCGTGAGCGTGTTTTAGAAACCCCCTATATGAATTACCGTTATTGGTTAGATTCTATAGAAGGAAATAATAAAAACGGAGTGATTGGTGTGGATGAAAGCGCGGGAATTTTAAAAAAATTAGTTTATAAGGCCTATGAAGCAGAATATAAATTTATGCTGGTATGGATGGCCGAACACATGAATCTGCAGGCAGCTAATAAGCTTTTAAAGATTATCGAAGAGCCACCTGAAAAAACGGTGTTCATATTGGTAGCAGAAAAGGCAGAAGATATTTTGCCCACTATTTTATCGCGATGCCAAGTACTAAAAGTTCCGCGTTTGAGTGATGAGCAAGTGGAAAACGCATTAATCGAAAAAAAATTGGCAACACCGGAGGAAGCAAGAAGTATAGCCACTTTAGCTGAAGGAAATTTTTGGGAAGCGCAAAAACAGATTACTCAAATAGAGGAAAATCTAGAGAGATTAGATACATTTCGCCAATGGATGCTGTTTTGTTTTAAAAAAGATGTTCCGGGAATTATTCAATTCACCGAGGATCTTTCGGCCGGAGGACGAGAGAAATTAAAAATATTATTATCCTATAGTTTATATATGTTCCGTCAGAGTATCGTTGCTAATTATGTCGGTAACGAATTAATTCATTTAAGAGGAAGTGAACGTGAATTTTTGATAAAATTTTCTAATTTTATTCACGGTGGAAATATTATGGAACTCACCGAAGCATTTGATAAAGCCTATTATTACATCGAGAGAAACGGCCATCCTAAAATTGTGATGTTCGATTTATCATTGACTGCAATCAAGTTGATTAATAAGCAACAGGTGGAGAGGTAATGCTACAGTGGTAATATTTATTGAATGCACTTTCTACCTTCAAGAAATAATATACCAAACAAATAATCCCTCAATCCCCTCAAATAATCATTAACACCCCTCTGTGTACCATTCCCTGTCATTTGGCGTTAATTATTTACTAAATTTGAACTCTTCTTCTCCCAAATTTCATTGTTGGAATAGAGAAAGATTAAGAAAGATAACCCATGGGATGTAATACTTGTTCGAATAATAGCGGAGGAACACCAAACGGATGTAAAAGTCACGGTCACTGTGCCTCAGGAGGATGCGATAAATTAGGCGTTTTTGATTGGCTCTCTGATATGGAAATGCCTACCACTGCCAAATATGATTTGGTAGAGGTGAGATTCAAAAATGGCCGTAAAGCTTTCTATCGTAATGTTCATAATTTTTCACTTTATACCGGAGACGCAGTGGCCGTTGAGGCTAGTCCAGGATATGATGTGGGAATGGTTTCCATTACTGGCGAACTGGTGAATTTACAAATGCACAAAAAAGAAATTGGTGCAGATTCTGCTGAAATCAAAAAGATTTTTCGCAAAGCAAAGCCTGAAGATATTGATAAATGGAAAGAAGCTCGTGAATTAGAATTTGAAACGATGCATCGTGCTCGCACTATGGCTTTGAACTTGAAATTAGAAATGAAAATTTCGGATGTAGAATACCAAGGTGATAAAACCAAAGCGATTTTCTATTATACCGCAGAGGGAAGAGTTGATTTTCGTGAACTTATCAAAGTGATGGCTGATCAGTTTAAAATTAGAGTAGAAATGCGTCAGATTGGCGCACGTCAAGAAGCAGGGCGTCTCGGCGGAATTGGTTCTTGTGGGAGAGAACTTTGTTGTTCTACTTGGTTAACGGATTTCAGAACCGTTTCAACTTCTGCAGCAAGATATCAGCAATTATCTTTGAACCCACAAAAATTAGCCGGGCAATGCGGAAAATTAAAATGTTGTTTGAATTATGAATTGGATATGTATGTAGAGGCTTACAAAGATTTCCCTGATAGTAATTTCAAATTGCAAACCGCCAAAGGAAATGCGCATCATCAGAAAACAGATACGTTCAAAAGAATGATGTGGTATACTGTTGAAGGAGATCCTACCAATAATTTTATCGGATTAAAAATAGAAAGAGTTAAGGAAATTATTGAACTCAATAAAAAAGGAACAGTCATAGAAAGTTTAGAAGGATATATTGAGAAAATGGTCATCGATAAACAGCCCGATTTTGATAATGTTGTAGGACAAGATAGCTTAACGCGATTTGATAAACCTAAAGGTAAAAAATTCGCAAAAGGAGGACAACCACAACAAGGACAACAGAAATCATGGCAGAAAAAACCAGAGAAAAATCAGAGCGAGAGTGGAGAGCAAAGAGCGGTAAATCCAAATCAAGTACAGCAAAAAAAATGGCAAGGGAACAAGAAGAGCGAGAGCGGAGAGAACAGAACGGAGAATAATAACCAGGGACAGCCACAACCAAAACAAAATCCTCCACAGCAAAAAAAATGGCAAGGAAATAAACCTCAAAATCCAAATCAGCAAAGTGGAAATAAATTTTTTCCAAAGAAATCGGAAGAGGGAAATAATGAGAATAAGTAAATTTTAATGATTGGATTAAAGAACATAGAGCATAGATTAAAGACTGGAAAATACTTCTTTCTGCTGCTGCTACTGCCGCTTTTCTCCTCTTGTGGAAAGGAAACTTTCTTTGATGAGATGGTAGAAATTCCAGCGCATAGATGGTCGCATACGGATATGATACAATTCAAAGTCGATGTAAAAGACACGGTTAATAATTTTGATTTTTTTGTGAATATTCGTCATACAAAATCGTATGGTTATAGTAACCTTTTTGTCTTTTTACACACCATTGCACCTGATGGAAGAAAGATGACAGACACATTAGAATTTCCAATGGCCGATCCTGAAGGAAATTATGTTGGGGATGTTTCAGGAGGATTAGTTTTAAATAGAATTATTGTAAAAAAGCAAACTCGTTTTCCGAAATCAGGCACTTACACTTTTGTGGTCGAGCAAGCAATGCGCGAAAAGGAATTAGAAGAAATTACTGATGTAGGTTTAACTATTGTGAACACTTCCAAATAGAAAACATGGCTAAGAAAGAAAAAAATACGGAAGAAAAAACGGAATTAAGTAATCGAGCTAAACGGTGGACCATCATTTTAACTTGGTGTTTCATTACTGGTCCTATCGTTTTTCTTCTGTTTTATATTTGGATTTTGAGTTTTGGTGATTTACCCAGTACCAAACAATTAGAAGATCCAAAGAGTAATCAAGCTTCAGAAATTATCACATCGGATGGAGTATTGATTGGAAAATATTTTCGACAGAACAGAAGCAATGCCGAATACCAAGAGCTTTCCCCTTATCTCGTTGCTTGTCTCATTGCAACGGAGGATGAAAGATATTACGATCACTCTGGGGTAGATTTTTGGGCACTCACTCGTGTAGTAAAAGGGGTGATTGCTGGAAGCTCAAGCAGTGGAGGAGGAAGTACCATTACTCAACAGCTTGCAAAAATGCTTTTTCCGAGACAAAAAATGTCAGGCTTGCAAATTGTGAATCGTAAATTTAAAGAGTGGATTATTGCTACGCGACTCGAACGTGCTTATACCAAAGAAGAAATCGTGGCGATGTATTTGAATGAATTTGATTTCATTAATAATGCAGTGGGCATAAAATCGGCAGCTAAAGTTTATTTTAATACAACCCCTGATTCATTAAGATTAGAACAATCTGCTCTATTGGTAGGAATGGCAAAAAATCCTTCGTTGTATAATCCATTACGTGATTCAGTGAAAGCAAAAAACAGAAGGAATACGGTATTGTATCAACTGCTACGGAATAGCGAAAAAGAAAAAATAATTTCTTTATTATCTTCCAATAAAATCGATAAGAAATATCCAAAGTTCACAAAAGAGGATTATGAAAAATTAAAAAATGCTCCATTGGGATTAAAGTATACTAAGGTAGATCATGTCGAAGGAATGGCGCCTTATTTCAGAGAAGAATTGAGAAAGGATTTAGAAGCGTTATTCGAGAAAAAAGATGGAGCCGGAAATTATGTTTATCGCAAACGCGATGGAACAAAATATGATATTTATAAAGATGGTTTAAAAATTTACGTAACACTTGATTCGAGAATGCAGCGTTACGGCGAATGGGCGGTTCAAGAACATTTCAGTAAACGATTGCAAAAAGATTTTGATAAAGACAATAAAAGATGGAAGCATGCTCCATTCTCCAACGATATCGATGAGGAACAGATTGAAAAAATTATGGTCACCGCACGCTCAAAGTCGGCAAGAGGACAAATCTTGAATGGTAAAAAGTGTGGAAACTGCGAGCGACCTAAAGAGTATATCAAGAAAGTTAAAAAGAATGGGTCAAATTATTTTCAATGCACCTATTGCCAACATGAACGTAAAGCTTGTAGTGAAAGAGAATTTAACGAAGCTTTTAATAGAAAAACTAAAATGACCATTTTCTCTTGGAAGAAAAAAGGTTACGAGTTTGACACTTCGATGACACCTAATGATTCTATTCGTTATTACAAACGTTTTTTACAAGCGGGAATGATTTCTATAGAGCCACAAACTGGATTTGTGAAGGCATGGGTGGGTGGAATTAATTTCAAGCATTTTCAATACGATCATGTTCGCGCAGGAAAACGACAAGTAGGATCTACTTTTAAACCGTTTGTTTATGCAGCTGCTTTTCGAGAGAGAGTTTTTAGTCCTTGCGATGAAATTCTAGACATTGAACATTGCATTGATATTGCTATTTCTCCAACGAGAACAAAAGCTTGGTGCCCGAACAATGCGGGCTCTGCCTATAGTGGCGCAAAAACACCATTGTATTTTGCTTTAGCAGCGTCCATGAATAATATTACTGCAGCTATTATTAAACAATTAAAAGCTCCCAATGTTATTAAGCTCGTCGAGGACTTAGGAATTCCTGAGGGTTACCTTGAAAAAGTTCCTTCCATTTGTTTAGGATCATGTGATCTTTCGGTTTATCAAATGGTAGGCGCTCAATCCGCATTTGCCAATAAAGGAATTTTTATCAAACCCATTTTATTCACTCGTATTGAGGATAGAAACGGAAATGTGATTTATGATGTGGAACCAGAAACCAATGAGGCGATGGACGAAGAAACAGCTTATATGACATTAAGCATTATGAAGGGATGTACTTCAGGTGTTATCAATCCGCATACAGGTAAAGCAGGAGGAACAGGTTCGCGTATTCGTAGTTCTGGACATCCTTATGGAGGAATTAAAGCCCCTATCGCAGGAAAAACAGGTACCACACAAAATCAATCAGACGGATGGTTCATGGGACTTACTCCCGATTTGGTAACAGGTGTTTGGGTGGGTTGTGAAGATCGAAGTGTTCGATTTAGTACGGTTTCATTGGGAATGGGAACAAATATGGCATTACCAATTTGGGGATATTACATGAAAAAAATATATGCGGATAAATCTTTGAAAATTTCTCAAGGAGATTTTGAAGCGCCAGATACATACACATCACAAGATTGTAGAGATTATATTGGTGGAGTTGATTTATGGAAAACGATGGACATGAATGAAACGGAAATTGATGCACCTGTTTTAGACAGCAATGCTGATACTACTGGTTTGGAATTTGATGATTCTTTTGGGTTGGATTAAAAATTTTCACAAGAGTGGAAATGAAAAATGCCATTCGAAATTAAAATAATTGATTATATGAATAAGGTTGTTAAAGATGCAAATGTTGCTATTGAGGGAATCAACGATAATATGATTCTTGCTTTAGGTGGATTTGGTTTATGTGGAATTCCCGAAAATTGTATTGCTGCATTGGTAGCAAAAGAAATAAAAGGATTGACTTGCATTTCGAATAATGCAGGGGTGGATGATTTTGGAATAGGACTAATGCTACAAAAAAAATTAGTGAAGAAAATGATATCTTCCTACGTTGGCGAAAATGCAGAATTTGAGCGACAATTATTGAGCGGAGAATTAGAAGTAGATTTAATTCCTCAAGGAACATTAGCTACGCGATTAATGGCAGCGGGTTATGGAATGCCCGCCATTTTTACTCCGGCAGGAGTTGGAACGGAAGTCGCACAAGGAAAAGAAGTGCGTAATTTCAATGGAAAAGATTATTTGATGGAATATGCATTTGAACCTGATTTTTCTATTGTGAAAGCTTGGAAAGGTGATGCACATGGTAATTTAGTTTTTAGAGCAACGTCTAGAAATTTTAATCCATTGGTAGCAATGGCAGGAAAAATTACCATTGCTGAGGTGGATGAATTAGTTCCTGTAGGAGAAATTAATCCCGACCATGTACATTTACCTGGAATTTATGTACACCGTATTTTCGAAGGAAAAAATTACGAGAAAAGAATTGAGCAACGAACCATTAGAAAAAAATAATTTCACATGGAATTTCTAAAGAGCGGGAAATTCAGATTCTATACATTGGTTTTATTATGCTCTGTATTTTTCTCTATTAAAATTTATCGCAATTCTAACCCACCAGTAACGGGATGGGATGTTTTTGGGTATTATATTTATTTACCTCAAGCCATCGTTTATAATGATATCAAAATAAAAGATTTTGAACGCATTGAAAATATTTTTAAAGAGTATAAATTACCGGGAACGATTTATCAAATTAATCATCTGGAGAATGGAAATTGTTCGATTAAATATACTTCTGGCTGGGCAATTTTAAACCTTCCTTTTTTTATGGGTGGTCATTTCGTAGCTAAAATTTATGATTACCCACAAGACGGATTTAGTCCACCCTACCAATGGTCGGTGATTGTTGCTTGCATTTTTTACATGATTTTAGGAATGTTTTTATCAGCTATTTTATTGCTCCGTTATTTTAGCATCACGGTATCTTCTTGGGCTTTTCTATTGTTGATTTTCGGAACAAACTATTATTTTATTGTTACCGATGCATTCACTATGCCGCATTTACATTTGTTTACCTTGTATGCCGCATTCATGTTGGTCACCGATAATTGGCATAAAAAACCATCCTATCTAAACAGTGTTTTTTTAGGTGGAATTTTAGCTTTAATGACGCTCATTCGTCCAACAGAAATAATTGCTTGTTTGATTCCATTTTTATGGGGAGTAAGCAATTGGCAAACTTTAATTTTGAGAATTAAATCTTTGTTTACCGAACATCTTTTAAAATGGGCAATTATCATTTTTTCATTCGTGTTGGTTTGTTTGCCGCAGTTAATCTATTGGAAAATGGTGAGCGGAAAGTTTTTGTATTATGGTTATGATAACGCGGGCGAAGGGTTTGAATTTTTAGATCCTAATCTTGGAAATGTTTTATTTAGTTTTCGTAAAGGCTGGTTCATTTATACACCATTGGCACTTTTCTTTTTAGCTGGATTTTTCTTTATGAAAAACCATGCTTCAAAATGGGGCCTATTGATTTTTTATGTGTTGAATGTTTATATTATTTCCTGCTGGACGAACTGGTGGTATGCCGATAGTTTTTCTCAACGACCATTGATGCATTCGTTGCCAGTATTATTAATTCCATTAGGATTTTTTATTCAGTTTATTTTTGAAAAAAGAAAATATTGGATTTTTGCTCCGATGATTTTACTCACCGCATTGAATCTTTTTCAGTCTTGGCAAAATAACGTAGGAATTTTGCACTCTTCTCGAATGACGTTTGCCTATTATAAAGCCATTTTTCTAAAAACAAGTGTTCCAGCAGGCGCAGAAAAATTATTATTGGTAGATAGAAGTGATGCAGCTGCCAATGGATTTAGCAAAGAAGATTATTTTAGATCAAAGTTGATTGAATATAATTTCGAAGATTCGAAAAATCCATTATTTACCAATGAAATGGCGCATCTGGGAAAATATTCTTGTATGATTACTCCAGAATCTCCCTTTTCTTTTGCATACGAAGATGAATTTGAGGATTTGACCAGTCAAGATCACGCTTGGATAAAAGTATCGATGTGGATGCAAATGACAGATAGTGCCAATGTAACGCTACCCACTTTAGTCACTACGTTCGAGCACGAGGGAAAGGCCTATATGTATTCGGCTATGAATTTTGAAACAGACTCCACACGAATTTATTTGCCCAATGAGTGGATTTTAATTGAATCTTTGTATCTCACCCCAGAAGTAAGGAAAAAAAGTGATAAATTTAAAGCGTATTTTTGGATGAGAGGAAAAGGAAAGGTTTATGTAGATCAAATGAAAATTGAAATTTTTGAACACAAATAAAATATGTTAACGAAAGAACAGATTGCGATAAGAATTGCCAAGGAAGTGAAAGACGGTAGTTATGTTAATTTAGGAATCGGTATTCCTACATTGGTTGCGAATTATATTCCAAAAGGCATGAATGTTGTCTTACAATCCGAAAATGGTTTATTAGGAATTGGTCCTTTTCCTTTCGAAGGAGAAGAAGATCCTGATTTGATTAATGCCGGAAAACAAACCATTACTACATTACCAGGTTCTGCATTTTTTGATTCGGCACTTAGCTTCGGAATGATTCGCGCAGGAAAGGTGGATTTAACTATTCTAGGAGCTATGGAAGTTTCGGATGAAGGAGATATTGACAATTGGAAAATTCCGGGTAAGATGGTCAAAGGAATGGGTGGAGCGATGGATTTGGTTGCCTCTGCAAAAAACATCATTGTAGCGATGCAACATTGCAGTAAGGATGGAAAAAGTAAATTATTGAAAAAATGTTCGCTGCCAATTACTGGATTAAAATGCGTGAAGAAAATTGTAAGTGATCATGCGGTATTAGATATTGTTCCTGGAAAAGGTTTTGTTTTATTAGAACGTGCCCCAGGAGTGAGTGTTGAATATATCAAACAGATTACCGAAGGAGATTTAATTGTAGAAGGAGAAATTCCAGAAATGACTTTTGAATAATGAAAGAGTTTAAAAAATTATCTATTGTCATTCCAGCCTATAATGAGGG